>NZ_JBCGFB010000082.1:0-27528 GCF_038752175.1 Nocardia sp. No.11
CGGTCGGCGGGGCCGCGGCCCGGCCCGCGCTGGTGGCCGCCGCACGGCCGGAACGGATTCCGCTGTCGCTGGCTCAGCAGCGCATGTGGGTGCTCAACCAGCTCGACCCGGCGTCGGGCTCGTACAACATCCCGTTCGCCATCCGGCTGACCGGCGCGCTCGACGTGGCCGCGCTCGACGCCGCGGTGACCGACGTGCTCACCCGGCACGAGTCGCTGCGCACCCGGTTCCCGGTGTGCAACGGCGCCGCGTCCGAGGGCCCTGCGTGGTCACCGTCGGCTACCTCCTCCGGGCCCGTCGATCGCGGCGCGCCGGTGGACGGCAGCCCGGTCCAGGAGATCCTGCCCGTCGCCGAGGTGCTGCCCGCCGGGCTCGAGGTGGAGACCACGACCGAGGTCCTGGCCCGCGCCGCCGCGCTGGCCGAGGCCGGGTTCGACGTCACCAGGGAAGTGCCCGTGCGGGCGCGACTGCTCACCGACGGATCGTCGGCCGACTGGCTGCTGGTGTTCGTGGTGCACCACATCTCCGCCGACGGCGCGTCGCTGGCCCCGCTGGCCCGCGACCTGATGACCGCCTATGTCGCGCGCGCCGCGCAGCAGGCTCCGGCCTGGACGCCGCTGCCGGTGCAGTACGCGGACTTCGCGCTCTGGCAGCGCGCGGTCGTGGGCGCCGACGACGACCCGGACTCGGTCGCCGCCGCCCAGCTCGACTACTGGCGGACCCAGCTCGCCGGGGTGCCGCCGCTGCTGGAGCTGCCGCAGGACCGTCCGCGTCCCGCGACGCCGACGCTGCGGGGCGCCACCACCGAGCTGCGGTTGCCCGCCGAGGTGCACGCGCGGCTGAACCACCTCGCGCGCGAACACAAGTCGTCGCTGTTCATGGTCGTGCACGCGGCCCTGGCGGTACTGTTGGCGCGGCTGTCGGGCACCACCGACATCGCCATCGGCACCGCCGTCGCCGGACGTGGTGAGCGCGCGCTCGACGAGCTGGTCGGCATGTTCGTCAACACGCTGACCCTGCGCACCGCGCTGGACCCGGCCGGGTCCTTCGACGAGGCGGTGGATCTGGCCCGCGAGACCGACCTGGGCGCCTTCGCCCACGCCGACCTGCCGTTCGAGCGGGTCGTCGAGGTGGTCGCGCCGGGCAAGGGCAGCGCGCACAATCCGCTGTTCCAGGTGGCGCTGACCTTCAGCAACAACGAAGCGGCCGCGCTCGAGCTGCCCGGCCTCAGCGTGACCGCGCTGGAGACCGCGGTGGCGGCCAAGTTCGACCTGCAGGTCGACGTCGAGCCCCGGTTCACCGCCGAAGGCGCGCCGGACGAGCTGGTCACCCTGTTCAACTACGCCACCGACCTGTTCGACGAGGCCACGGTGCGCACCATCGGCGAGCGCTTCGCCCGCATCCTGACCGCGGTGGCCGCCGACCCGCAGATCCGCGTCGGCGATATCGACATCCTCGACGAGCAGGAGCGGGCCCGGCTGCTCGCCGGGGCCGCGCAGGCGCCCGCGCCTGCCGCGCCGTCGGGCGGTACCACGCTGGCGCAGGCGTTCACCGCCGCGGCCGAGGACGACCCGGACGGTCCCGCGCTGGTCTGGGGTGACGATTCGCTGACCTACGAGCAGCTCGACACCCGGTCCTCGCGGTTGGCGCGGTTGCTGATCGGCCGTGGTTTCGGTCCGGGTGCCGGTGTGGCCGTTGATCTTCCGCGCGGCGTCGACTGGGCGGTCGCGGTGTGGGCCGTGCTCAAGGCCGGTGCGGCCGTGCTGCCCGCGCCGGGAGCCGGCGCGCTGCCCGCCGAACCGGCGGCCAAGATCGGCATCACCGCGGGCGTGACGCCGGACGGTGATTTCGAGTGGGTGGTCCTCGACGATCCGTCGATCCGTACCGAGCTGTCGACCCAGTCGGCCCGCCCGGTGACCTACGCCGACCGCACCAGGGCACTGCGCGGCGGTGACCCGGCCTTCGTCGGCGTCGACGGGGTCCGCAGCTACGACGAACTGGCCACGGCGGGTGCGCGGGTGCGCACCGACGCGGCGCTGACCTTCGAGTCGCGCACCTTCGGCACCGCCGCGGCCGACAGCTTCGCCGTCCTCGTCGAGCCGGTCGCCGCGGGTGTCGCCGGCGCGTCGATGGTGCTGGCGCAGACTGCCGGCGACGACTTGTCGGCCGCGCTGGCCGAGGAGTGGGTGAGCCATCTGTTCGGCGACCGGGCCGGTCTCGAGGCACTCGACACCGCCGGGCTCGACGACTTGCAGGCAGTGATCGCCGACGACGCCGCGCCGGGCAACCCCGGTCCGGCCGAGGTCGTGCTGGTGCTCGGGGACCCGCGTCCGTCGGTGGCCTGAGCCGTGACCGTGGTGACGGGGCGACGAGTTCCGGTGATGGGTGAGGTGGAATCGCGATGACACGACCGGTACGGACGCGCCCGGTGCGCACTCGCCGCGCCAGGGTGACCGCGCTGCCGCAGCTGCTGGCCACCGCCGTGGAGACCAATCCCGACGGTGTCGCGGTGGTGCTCGCCGACGCCACGCGCACGCTGGGCAGCCTGAGCTACGCCGAGATCGACGAGCGCTCGAGCCGGATCGCGCGGCTGCTGATCGAGCGCGGGATCGGCGCCGGTGATCTGGTGGCCATCGGCATCCCGCGCTCGATCGAGTCGGTGCTGGCGGTGTGGGCGGTCGCCAAGACCGGCGCCGGTTTCGTGCCGGTGGACCCGAACTATCCGCCGGATCGCGTGGCGCACATGGTGTCCGACTCCGGCGCGGTCTTCGGGCTGACCGTCGCGGCGGTCGCCGACCGGCTGCCGACCCGGGTGGACTGGCTCGTCATCGACGACGCGGGCATCGCCCCGCTGCTCGACGAGGTCGCCGGTGACCCGGTCACCAATGCCGACCGGCTGCGCCAGATCCGCGCCGAGGATCTGGCGTACGTCATCTACACCTCCGGCTCCACCGGCCTGCCCAAGGGTGTCGCGGTGAGCCAGGCCGGGCTGGCCGGGTTCTGCGCGGAACAGCGCCTGCACTACGGCATCGATATCGATTCGCGCACCTTGCATTTCGCCTCGCCCTCGTTCGACGCCTCGCTGCTGGAGCTGCTGCTCGCGGTCGGCGCCGGCGCGACGATGGTGATCGTCGACCCGAGTGTCTACGGTGGCGACGACCTGGCCGCGCTGTTGCGCCGGGAACGGGTGAGCCACGCGTTCATCACCCCCGCCGCGCTGGCCTCGATCGATCCCGATGGCCTCGACGATTTCCGGGTGGTGGCGGTCGGCGGCGAGGCGGTCCCGCCGGATCTGCTGCGGCGCTGGGCGATTCCGCTCGCCGACGGCACCCTGCGACAGTTCCATAATGTGTACGGGCCCACCGAGACCACGATCGTCGTCAACATCAGTGTGCCGCTGAAGCCGGGTGATCCGCTGACCATCGGTGGCCCGCTGCGCGGAGTCGCCGAATACGTGCTCGACGACCGGCTCGGCCCCGTCCCGCCCGGCGTCACCGGCGAGCTCTACATCACCGGTGCCCAGCTGACCCGCGGCTACCACGCGCGCCCCGGTCTCACCGCCTCGCGCTTCGTCTCCAATCCCTTCGACCCGGCCGGTTCCCGGCTCTACCGCACCGGTGACCTGGTCCGCTGGACCGCCGAGGGCGCGCTGGAATACGTGGGCCGCAACGACTTCCAAGTCAAGATCCGCGGCTTTCGGATCGAGCTCGGGGAGATCGACGCGGTGCTCTCCGCGCACGAGAGCATCGACTTCGCCGCCACCGTCGGGCACGAACTCGACAGTGGCGCCACGATTCTGGTGTCCTATGTGCACGCGGCGCCGGGCGCGACCGTCGATACCGCCGCGCTCACGGCCTTCGCCGAACGCAGCCTGCCCGCGCACATGGTGCCGACCGTGCTGATGGAACTCGACACCATCCCGCTGACCCCGGTCGGCAAGCTGGACCGGCGGGCCCTGCCCGCCCCGGTGCTCGAGCACGCCGCGTTCCGAGCCCCGACCACGCCGGTGGAACAGATCGTCGCCGGGACCTTCGCCCAGGTGCTCGATCTCGGCGAGGACACCCAGCTCGGCCTCGACGACGACTTCTTCGCCCTCGGCGGCAACTCGCTGCTGGCCACCCAGGTCGCCGCCCGGCTCGGCGCCGCGCTCGACACCGACTTCCCGGTCCGGCTGCTGTTCGAGGCGCCGACGGTGGAGGCGCTGGCCCAGCGGCTGGCCGAATCCGCGGGCGCAGGCGCGCGTCCCGCGCTGGTGGCCGCCGAACGGCCGGAACGGATTCCGCTGTCGCTGGCCCAGCAGCGGATGTGGTTCCTCAACCAGTTCGACCCGGAGTCGGTCGCCTACAACATCCCGATGGCGGTGCGGCTCGGCGGCGCGATCGATGTGGACGCGCTGCGGGCGGCTGTCGGCGATCTGGTCGCCCGGCACGAGACCCTGCGCACCGTCTACCCCGAGACCGACGACGGTCCGATCCAGCGGGTGCTGCCCGAGTCGGCGGCCACCCCACAGCTGGAGGTACACCGGATCCAACCCGCCGAGCTGGGCGCGGCGATGCACGCGCTCGGCTCGTCCGGCTTCGATGTGCGCAGCCAGGTGCCGCTGCGGGTCGCGCTGTTCGAGCTCGGCCCCGACGAGTCGGTGCTCGCCGTGGTGGTGCACCACATCGCCGGGGACGGTTCCTCGCTGACCCCGCTGACCCGGGATCTGATGCTCGCCTACGCCGCGCGCTCGGCGGGCGCGGCACCGGACTGGGCCCCGCTGGCCGTGCAGTACGCGGACTACGCGCTCTGGCAGCGCGCCCTGCTCGGCAGCGAGGACGACCCGCGGTCGCTGGCCTCGGCCCAGCTGGCCTACTGGCGCGACGCGCTGGCCGGCCTGCCCGATCAGCTCGACCTGCCCGCCGACCGGCCGCGTCCGGCCGTACAGTCCTTCGCCGGTGGCCGGGTGCCGATCGAGGTCGACGCCGCGACCCACCGCGCGCTGCTGGCGCTGGCGCACGAGCAGGGCGCGACCCTGTTCATGGTGGTGCACACCGCGCTCGCGGTGACGCTGGCCCGGCTGGCGGGCACCGACGACCTCGCGATCGGCACACCCATCGCGGGCCGAGGCGAGGCCGCCCTCGACGACCTGATCGGCATGTTCGTCAACACCCTGGTCTTCCGCACCACGCTGCGGCCGGGGGAGCCGTTCACCGCGCTGCTCGCCCGCCAGCGCGACACCGACCTGCAGGTCTTCGCCAATGCCGACCTGCCGTTCGAGCGACTGGTCGAGGCGATCAACCCGGCCCGCTCGACCGCGCGGCACCCGCTGTTCCAGGTGGGCCTGTCCTTCCAGAACCTGACCAGGACCGGCCTCGAGCTCGGGGAGCTGGCGGTCGAGGGCGTCGACGTGGACCTGGCGGTATCGCAGTTCGACCTGCACGCGGTCGTCGCGGACACCTACGACGCCGACGGCGTCGCCCAGGGCATCAGCGGGGTGTTCACCTACGCCACCGACCTGTTCGACGAGGCGACCGCGCGCGGCTACGCCGATCGTTTCGCCCGGGTGCTCGCGGCGGTGGCGGCCGCGCCGCAGCGGCCCGCCGACGAGCTGGACCTGCTCTCCGACGCCGAGCGCGAGCGAATCCTGCACGGCTGGAACGCGACCGGACATCCCTGTCCGCCCGCCACCCTGGCCTCGCTGTTCGCCGAGACCGTCGCCGGAAACCCCGACGGCGTCGCGCTGATCGATCCCGACGGCGCGCCGCTGACCTACCGTGATTTCGCCGCGCGTGTCCATCGGCTGGCGCGACATCTGATCGCGCAGGGTGTCGGCGTGGAAGACCGTGTCGCGCTGGCGATCCCACGGTCCGTGGATCTCGTCGTCGCCATGTACGCGGTGACGGCCACCGGTGCCGCCTACGTGCCGGTCGACCCGTCGCAGCCGGCGGACCGGATCGGTCACGTGCTCGACACCGCCGCTCCCGTCTGCGTATTGACCACGGCGGAAACCGGATTCACCGCCATCGCCGACACAGCGCCGGGTGCCGAATCGTCAGGCGCGACGAGCGCATTGGGCGGCGGATCGGCTGCTGCCGGCGACACGCTGCGTGGCGAATCGGCTGCTGCTGGGGGCGCGTTGGGCGGATCGGCTGCCACCGGTGGCACGCTGCGTGGCGAACATTCCGCCGCTGGTGCCGGACTCGGCGCGGCCCCGGTGATCGTCGTCGACACGCTGGACCTGTCCGCTCTCTCGGATCAGCCGATCGCGGCGAACGAGCGGCGCGGAGTGCTGCGTCCGGCGAACACGGCGTATGTGATCTTCACGTCCGGTTCGACGGGCAAGCCGAAGGGCGTCGCCGTCTCGCACGGCGCGATCGTGAACCAGCTGCGGTGGAAGACCGCCGCGTTCGGACTCGGCCGCGACGATTCGGTCCTGCTGAAGACGGCCGCCACCTTCGACCTGTCGGTGTGGGAGTTCTGGTCGGCGGCGGTGTGCGGCGGCACGCTGGTGATCGCCGCGCCCGACGGGCACCGCGACCCCGCCTACCTGCTGGGCCTGCTCGCCGGTCGATCGGTGACGACGCTGCATGTCGTCCCGTCCATGCTCGACGCCCTGCTCACCGAAGCCGGGGGCGCGCTCCCGTCCGCGCTGCGCCGGGTACTCGCCATCGGCGAGGCCCTGCCCGCCGCGATCGCGCAACGCTTCGTGGCTACGAATTCGGCCGCGTTGCACAACCTGTACGGCCCGACCGAGGCCGCCGTCTCGATCACCGATCATCGCGTGACCACAGCCGATCGGACGACGGTGCCGATCGGCGCGCCCGCATGGAACAGCCGGGTCTACGTCCTGGACGCGCGGCTTCGCCCGGTGCCGGTGGGTGTCTCGGGTGAGCTGTACCTGGCGGGCGAGCAGCTGGCCCGCGGCTACTTCGGCCGCCCCGACCTGACCGCCGACCGATTCGTCGCCGACCCGTTCGCCGTTTCCGGTCGGGTCGGCGAGCACCTCGGTGCGGTCGACAGCCAGGTCCGGTCCCGCTCCGCGCACGGCGCCAGGATGTACCGCACCGGTGACCTGGTGGCCTGGACCGCCGAGGGTGAACTCGAGTACCGGGGTCGCACCGACTTCCAGGTCAAGATCCGTGGCTTCCGCATCGAGCTGGGCGAGATCGAGGCGGCGCTGCTGGCCACACCGCAGGTGGCCCAGGCCGCCGTGCTCGCGCAGTCCGACGCGCAGCTCGGTGACCGGCTCGTCGCCTACGTGGTGCCCGCCCCGGACGCCGAGCTCACCGCGGCGGTAGCCAAAGCGGCGGTGGCCCAGGTGCTTCCGTCGTACATGGTGCCCGCCGCCTTCGTCGTCCTGGATCGGCTGCCGCTCAACGCGAACGGCAAGCTCGACCGCGCCGCGCTCCCCGCGCCGGTGCTCGAACCGCGTCGTTACCGGGAACCGGTGGGGGACAACGCGATCGCCGTGGCGGAGGTGTTCACCGAGGTGCTCGGTGTCGCCCGGCCCGGTCTCGACGACGACTTCTTCTCCCTCGGCGGCAACTCGCTGCTGGCCACCCGGGTGGTGCACCGGCTGCGGGAACGCACCGGCACCGAGCTGACCGTGGCCGCGTTCTTCGCCGATCCGACCGTCGCGGGGCTCGCCGACCGGCTCAGCGCGGGTCCGGCCGGTCTCGGCGGTGACCTCGACGCGGCACTGGCGACCACGCTGCCGCTGCGCCGCGGCGGCGACCGGGAACCGCTGTTCTGCCTGCACCCGGTCTCCGGCCTGGCCTGGGCCTACGCGGGCCTTGCCCCGCATCTGCCCGAGGATCGCCCGATCATCGGGCTCCAGTCGCCCGCCCTGAGCGACCCGGACTTCCGGCCCGCCACCGTGGACGCGCTGCTCGACCACTATCTCGCCGAGATCACGGCCGCCCAGCCGCACGGGCCGTACCATCTGCTCGGCTGGTCGCTGGGCGGGGTGCTCGCGCAGGCGGTCGCCACCCGGTTGCAGGCGGCGGGGGAGACGGTCGCCTCGCTGACCCTGCTCGACAGCGTGCCCGGCGCCGATCTGGCCGACTTCGGCGCCGAATTGCGGGAGGCCTTCCGCGAACTCGGCATCCCCGATCAGCAATTGCCCGCCGCCGACCGGATGGCCGGTCTCGGCGCGGACGCCCTCGCCGCGCTGCACGGCGCGCTGGCCGGGTCGACACCGATCTCGCTGTCGCGCTTCGTCGGGATGTACCGGGGTGCGCTGCGCACTGTCGAACTGGTTACCCAACTGACGCCGGATCGATTCGTGGGTGATCTCACCTTCTTCACGGCCCTGCGCACAGCCGGAAAAGCGCCGGGTGGCGCCTCGCGCTGGCGCCCCTATTTCAGTGGGGTCATCACCGATCATCCGGTCGACGCCAGTCATCAACAGATGCTCGGCCCGGTGGCCACCACCACAGTCGGCCCGGTAACGGCGCAGGTCATCGCCATTTCCGGGCGGTCCATCGATAGCCCCACGTAACAGGCTCCGCGCAGATTACGATTCTGTTGCAGAGAGTTGGTGTGTCGTGGCGCACACCTCGGCGACGGTCGGCGGCAGCGATATAGGTGTGGCTATGCTGTGTCCGACTCGGCTGCCGGACGCGAGAGGTGTATTGGTCTGTGGAAACCCCCCGCCGCACTGGCCGTGCCGGTCGCCGCCGAACGACCGGCGCACCACTGTTCGGTCAACTGCTTACGGCCGCGGTCGAATCCGCGGCCGGGTCGATAGCTGTCCGCTACAACCCGACCGGAATGCCGGGCGGTGAACGGCAGCTCACCTACTCCGAGCTGGACGCGGAATCCTCGCGACTGGCACGTGAACTCATCGATCGGGGCATCGGCGCGGGTGACGTGGTCGCGATCGCGATCGCGCGCTCCATCGAGTCCGTGCTCGCGGTCTGGGCCATCGCCAAGGCGGGGGCCGCCTACGTGCCGGTCGACCCGGCCTACCCGCGCGACCGGATCGCGCACATCGTCGCCGATTCCGGCGCGACGCTCGGCCTGACCACCGCGACCCATCGGGCCGCGCTCGGCACCGGGCTGTACTGGATCGAGCTCGACGATCCGGTGGTCGCGGAGCGGATCGCCGCGCGTCCAGGACACGCTGTCAGCTACGCCGACCGGGTCCGGCAGATCGACGATCGGCACCCGGCCTATGTCATCTATACCTCCGGCTCCACCGGCAAGCCCAAGGGCGTCGTGGTCACCCACGCCGGTCTCGGCGCGCTGGTCGCCGCCGAGCGCGAACACTTCGGTGTCGAACCGGATTCGCGTGTGCTGCATGTTTGCTCGCCGAACTTCGACGTGTCGGTGCTGGAGCTGTTGCTGACCTTCGCGAGCGGCGCGACCCTGGTGATCTCGCCGCCGCGGATCTTCGGTGGCTTCGAACTGTCGGATCTGCTGCGGCGCGAACGCATCACGCACCTGCTCATCACGCCGGGTGCGCTGGAGTCGGTCGATCCGGCCGGGCTGCCGGACCTGCGCACCGTGGTCGTCGCCGGTGACCGATTCGGTCCGGAACTGGTGGGCCGCTGGGCGACCAACGGCCGCGCCTTCCACAACGGCTACGGACCGACCGAGGCGACCATCCTCGCCACCAGCACCGCCCCGCTACATCCGCGCGCGCCGATCACGATCGGCACCGCGGTGCCCGGCATGGGCCTCTACGTCCTCGATGCCCGGTTGCGGCCGGTGCCCGCGGGCGTCGTCGGCGAGCTGTATCTGTCCGGTCCCGCGCTGGCCCAGGGGTATCTGGGCAGGCCGGGCCTGACCGCCGAGCGGTTCGTCGCCTCGCCGTTCGGGGCGGGCAGGCTCTACCGCACCGGTGACCTGGTGCGCAGGCTCGAACCCGACGGCACGCTGGAATACCTGGGCCGCACCGACTTCCAGGTCAAAGTGCGCGGCTTCCGGATCGAGCTGGGCGAGATCGACAACGCCCTCACCGCTCACCCCGACCTCGACTACGCGGTCACCCTCGGCAAGACCATGCCCTCGGGCGCGACCGCGCTGGTGTCGTATGTGCTGCCCCGCGTCGGGCGCACGGTCGACACCGGGGCGCTGGCGGAATTCCTGTCCACCTCGCTGCCCGCGTACATGATTCCGGCCGTCATCATGGTGCTCGACGCGCTGCCGCTGACCTCGGTCGGCAAGCTCGACCGGGCCGCGCTGCCGACGCCGGTGTTCACCGCGCGCGGATTCCGCGCCCCGGCCACGCCCGCCGAACAGGTGATCGCCGATGTGTTCGCCGCGCTGTTGCTGCGCGACGGCTCGGGCCGCGTGGGCGCCGACGACGACTTCTTCGAACTCGGTGGGGACTCGCTGCTCGCCGCGCAGGCCGTCGCCCGGATCGGTGCCGCCCTGGATGTGCGGGTGCCGGTGCAGGCCGTCTTCGAGGCGCCGACCGTCGCCGCGCTGGCGAACAAGGCCGAGCAGCACCGGGTCTCGGCGCACGCGCTGCCGCTGACCCGTCAGCAGCGTCCCGCGCTGATCCCGCTGTCCTACGCCCAGCAGCGGATGTGGTTCCTCAACCGCTTCGATCCGGCCTCGGCCGTCGACAACATCCCGGTCGCGGTGCGGCTGTCCGGCCGCCTGGACCTGCCCGCCCTGCGCGCGGCCGTCGCCGACCTGGTCACCCGGCACGAGGTGCTGCGCACGGTGTACCCGGTGTCGGACGGTTCGGCCGCCGATTCGGTGGTGCTCGACGGTGAGGGCCATCAGGTGGTGCTCGCCCCCGGCGATCCGGCGGCGGCGCCGGAGTTCGAGGTCGTCGAGATCACCGAGGACCAGCTGAGCGACGCCATCGCCGCGGCCGCGCTGACCGGCTTCGACGTCACCGCGGCGCCGCCGGTGCGGGTGCGGGTGCTCGCGCTGACCGAGCCGCGTCCGGCCGGGCCGGAGGCAGCAGCGGAGTACGAGCCGGATGCGGCTCCCGCGAGTTCGGTCAGTGAGCACGTCGTGGTCTGCGTGGTGCACCACATCGCCGCCGACGGGTTCTCCTTCGCGCCGCTGACCAGGGACCTGCTGACCGCCTACGCCGAGCGCCGCGGCGGTGGCGCGCCGCACTGGCCGCCGCTGCCGGTGCAGTACGTCGACTACACGCTGTGGCAGCGCGCGCTGCTCGGCGTCGAGACCGATCCGTCGTCGCTGCTGGCCGCGCAGGTCGCGTTCTGGCGCCGGACCCTGGCCGGCCTGCCCGAACAGCTGGAGCTGCCCACCGACCGGCCGCGTCCCGCCGTCGCCAGCCGGGCGGGCGGCACGCTGAGCGTCCAGGTGCCCGCCTCCGTGCACGCCGGCCTGGCCGCGCTGGCCCGCGACCACAACGCCACGCTGTTCATGGTGGTGCACACCGCGCTGGCGCTGCTGCTGGCCCGGCTCTCCGGCACCCGTGACATCGCCATCGGGACCCCGGTCGCCGGTCGCGGTGAGCAGGCGCTCGACGAGCTGATCGGCATGTTCGTCAACACCCTGGTGCTGCGCACCCAGGTCGATCCGGCGGCCAGTTTCGCCGCGCTGCTCGCCGAGGTCAGGGCCGACGACCTGGCGGCCTTCGGCCACGCCGATGTGCCGTTCGAGCGCCTGGTGGAGCTGCTGGAGCCGGTGCGCTCGACCGCGCGCCACCCGCTGTTCCAGGTGATGCTGACCTTCCAGAACCTGGCCCGCTCCGAGCTGGCGCTGCCCGGCCTGGCCGTCTCGGCCGCAGACTTCACGGTGCCGCTGGCGAAGTTCGATCTCCAGGTGGAACTGGCCGAGCGGATCGGCGCCGACGGCGCGCCGCAGGGCATGACCGCCTCGTTCGTCTACGCCACCGATCTGTTCGACCACGCCACCGTCGCCGATTTCGCCGACCGCTGGTCGCGGGTGCTGGCCGCGGTGGTGGCCGATCCGTCGGTGCCGGTGGGCGACATCGATGTGCTCGCCCCGGGTGAGCGCGAACTTGTGCTGCGCGAAGGGGATTCGCCGGGCATCGCGGTCCCCGAGGTGACCCTGGCCGATCTGATCTGCGTGCAGGCGCAGCAGCAGCCGGACGCGATCGCGGTGCGGGCGGGGGAGTACTCGCTGACCTTCGCCGATCTGCTCGGCCGCGCCTCGGCGCTGGCACGGGCGCTGATGGCCGAGGGCGCGGGCCCGGAAACCCTGGTGGCCGTGGCGGTTCCGCGTACCGAGGAGCTGCCGATCGCGCTGCTCGCGGTGCTGCTGGCCGGTGCGGGCTACCTGCCGATCGATTCCGGGTATCCCGCGCAGCGACTGGAATACGTGCTCGCCGACGCGAAACCCACTGTGCTGCTGACGACATCGGCCGAGCGCGCGCTGGTGCCCGCCGATCTCCCGGTGGTGCTGGTGGATGAACAGCTCGGCTATTCGACCGCGCCGCTGCGCCCGGCCGAGCGACGCGCGCCGCTGCGGCCCGACCACCTCGCCTACGTCATCTACACCTCCGGCTCCACCGGCCTGCCCAAGGGCGTGGGCGTCAGCCATCGCAATGTGCTGGAGCTGTTCGCCAATACCCAGCAGTTGTTCGAGTTCGACGCCGACGACGTGTGGACGGTGTTCCACTCCTTCGCCTTCGACTTCTCGATCTGGGAACTGTGGTGCGCGCTCGCCGGCGGCGCGTCGGTGGTCGTGGTCGATCACTTCACCTCGCGCTCGCCGATCGAGTTCCGCGAGCTGCTGGCCCGCGAGCGGGTGACGGTGCTGAGCCAGACGCCCACCGCGTTCGCCCAGCTCGACGAGGCCGACCGGGCCGCCCAGGCCGCCGGTGCCGCGCCGCTGCCGCTGCGCTACGTCGTCTTCGGCGGCGAGGCGCTCGACCCGCGCAAGCTCAACCGCTGGTACGCCCGCTACGGAACCGGGCCCGGCGCACCGCGATTGGTGAACATGTACGGCATCACCGAGACCACGGTGCATGTCTCGCATCTGACCATGGACACCGGGGCGACGGAGCTGCCGAGCAGCCTGATCGGCCGGGCGCTGCCCGGTCTGTCGGTGGCCGTGCTCGATGATCGGTTGCGTCCGGTGCCGTTCGGCGTCGCCGGTGAGCTCTACATCGCCGGCGGACAGGTCTCGCGCGGTTACCTCGGCAAGCCCGGGCTCACCGCGACCCGGTTCGTCGCCGATCCGTTCGGACCGCCCGGTGCGCGCCGCTACCGCTCCGGCGACCTCGGCCGCTGGATCGGTTTCCGCGGCACGCCCGCACTGGAATACGGCGGTCGTGGCGATCAGCAGGTGCAGCTGCGCGGGTTCCGGATCGAGCCGGGCGAGATCGAGGCCGCGCTGCTCGGGGTGCCCGGCGTCGGCCAGGCCACGGTCGTGGTGCGCGTCGACGAACACGCGGGCGATCGGCTGATCGGCTACGTCGTGCCCGCCGACGGCGCCGCCCTCGACCCGGTCGCGGTGCGCGCCGCGGTCGCCGAATTCCTCACCGGCTACATGGTTCCCGACGCGGTCGTGGTGCTGGCCGCGCTACCGCTGACCGCCAACGGCAAGCTCGACCGGGCCGCGCTGCCCGCGCCCGAGTTCACCGCGGCCGCCGCCTTCCGCGCACCGACCACGCCGATCGAACTGAGCGTCGCGGAAGTGTTCGCCACCCTGCTCGGGGTCCCCGAGGTCGGCCTGGACGACGACTTCTTCGATCGCGGCGGCAACTCGCTGCTGGCCACCAGGGCCATCGCCCGCATCGATCAGGCGCTCGGCACCGACCTGGTGGTCCGCGACCTGTTCGAGGCGCCGACGGTGGCCGCGCTGGCCGCCCGGGTGCGCCCCGGCGAGGTGGCCGAGCCGCGTCCGCCGCTGGTCCCGGCGCAGGACCGGGGCGTCATCCCGCTCTCGCCCGCGCAGCAGCGGATGTGGCTGCTCAACCGGATCGACCCGGACTCCCCGGCCTACAACATCCCGCTGGTGTTGCGGCTGCGCGGCGCGCTGGACACCTCGGCGCTGCGCTACGCGGTCGCCGATGTGCTGGAGCGGCACGAGGCGCTGCGCACCCGGTTCCCCGCCGACGCGAACGGCGCGCCCTACCAGGAGATCATGCCGGTCAGCGCGGTGCTGCCGACCGGGTTGCCGATCGAGGAGTGCGCCGACCCGCGCGATCGCGTGATGTGGCTGCTCGCAGGCGGATTCGACGTCGCCGAGCGAGTCCCGTTGCGGGCCGGGCTGTTCACCATCCCGGACACCGATCCGCTGGCCGAAGAAGAGCACGTGCTCGCCGTGGTGGTGCAGCACATCATCGCCGACGGCGCCTCGCTCGCGCCGCTGGCCCGCGATCTGGTGATCGCCTACCGGGCCCGGGTCGAGGGGCGTTCGCCCAGCTGGGCGCCGCTGCCGGTGCAGTACGCCGACTACGCGCTGTGGCAGCGCGCGGTCCTGGGTGAGGAGTCCGACGAGACCTCTACCGCCGCACGCCAACTCGACTTCTGGCGGCGCACGCTGGCAGGCCAGGTCGGCACCGTGGACCTGCCGCACGATCATCCGCGACCGCCGCACGCCTCGCTGCGTGGCGCCGATGTGACCACCAGCCTGCCCGCCGACGTGCACGCGCGGCTGGCCGAGATCGCCCGCGCGCACAACGCGTCGCTGTTCATGGTCGTGCACGCGGCGCTGGCCGTGCTGCTGGCGCGCATCTCCGGCAGCACCGACATCGCGATCGGCACCCCGATCGCGGGGCGCGGTGAGCCGGAGCTCGACGACCTGGTCGGCATGTTCGTCAATACGCTGACCCTGCGCACCGAGGTCTCGCCGCTGCGTGGCTTCGACGAGCTGGTCACCCTGGCCCGCGAGGTCGATCTGGCCGCGTTCGCCCACGCCGACCTGCCGTTCGAGCGGATCGTCGACGAGGTCGCGCCCAGCGGCGCGGTCTCGCACAATCCGCTGTTCCAGGTGGTGCTCTCGTTCCACAACACCGAGACGCCGGTGCTGCGGCTGCCCGGGCTCATCATCGAGGCGATGGACCTGGCGGCCCGCTCGGCCAAGGTCGACCTGCAGGTCAATGTGGAGCCCCGCCACACCGCGACCGGCGACCCGGACGAGCTCGGCGTCGTGTTCACCTACGCCACCGACCTTTTCGACGAGCACACCGTCGCGACCTTCGCGCGCGGGTTCACCGAGATCATCACGGCGGTGGCGGCCGACCCGAAGGTCCGCGTCGGCGACATCGACCTGCGCGACGCCAGAGAGCGCGAACGCGAGCTCACCGCCGCGGACTACGCGCCCGTGCCCTCGGCCAACGGCGCCGCGCTGGCCCAGGAGCTGGCCGCCGCCGTCGAGGAGGATCCGGACGCACCCGCGCTCGACCTGGGCGGCGGCGAGCTGACCTACCACGAGTTCGACGCGCGCTCTTCGCAGTTGGCGCGGTCACTGATCGCGCGCGGCGCCGGTCCGGGCACCGGGGTGGCGCTGCGGCTCGATCGCGGGGTGAACGCGGCGATCGCGACCTGGGCGGTGCTCAAGGCCGGTGCCGCGGTGGTGCCGCTGGCGACCATCGACGGGCTGGTGACCGACCGGCTCGAGGTGAAGCTGGGCCTGACCATCGATATCGTCGACGCCCCCGAGGGCCTGGACTGGTACGACCTGGCCGACCCGGCGCTGATCGCCGAGCTGGCCGCGGAGTCGCCGCGCCCGATCGGCTACGCCCATCGCACCCGCGCCCTGCGCGGTGACGATGTGGCCTTCGTCGGCGGTGGCCGGTCGCTGAGCTACGACGAGCTGGCCGGCGCCGCCGAGCGGGTGGCCCAGCGGACCGGGCTGACCTTCGAGTCGCGCACGCGGGCGGCGGGCCGGCCGGATTCCGTGGCCGGCCTGTTGGAGATCGTCGCGGCCGGGATCGCCGGCGCGACGTTGGTGATGGCGCCCGACGACGGCGCCGACGAGGTGAGTCACGTGTTCACCGAGTCGGCGGTCGCTGTCGCGGCGCCGGGGGATGGCGCCGGCGCGACGATAGTCGCGCTGAGTGAGATGATCGGCAACGCCGGACAGCCGCAGCAGCGACGGGCGGCCGTCGGGATGGATGGGATAGGTGGATAGTGCATGACCGGGCAGCGGCTAGTCGGCTCCGTCGAACGGAGGGGACTGTTGTGACCCGGACGTCTCGGGTGTCCGCCCGTGCCGCGCAGCGCGGGAAGTCGCTGCCGCAACTGGTGTCGGTGGCGGTGGAGTCGAATCCGGGCGGCATCGCGCTGTCCTGGTCCGACGGTGTGTCCGCGCCCGTGCGATTGACCTATGCCGAACTCGACGAGCGCGCCAACCGGCTGGCCCGGTTGCTGATCGCGCGGGGCGTCGGCCCCGAGGACATCGTCGCCATCGGCATCCCGCGTTCGGCCGAGTCGGTGCTCGCGCTGTGGGCGGTCACCAAGACCGGTGCCGCGTTCCTGCCCGTCGACCCGAACTATCCGCCCGCCCGGCTCACCCACATGCTCGGTGACGCGGGCGCGGTCCTCGGTGTCGCGGTCGGCGCGGCGATGGATCGGCTGCCCGACACCATCGAGTGGCTGTGCCTCGACGACGAGGCCGTGCGCCGGGCGACCGAGGAGCAGTCCAGCGACCCGGTGACCCGCGACGACCGGGTCCGCCCGCTGCGCCTGCACCACCCCGCCTACGTCGTCTACACCTCCGGCTCCACGGGTCTGCCCCGTGGCGTGGTGGTGACCCACACCGGTCTGGCCAACGTCCACGAGTACCAGCGCGAGCACTACCGGCTCGGCCCCGATTCGCGGGTGCTGCAGCTCGCGTCGCCGTCCTTCGACGCCTCGGTGTTCGAGGTGCTGATGGCGCTGACCGGTGCTTCGACCCTGGTCGTCGTCCCGCCGACCGTCTATGGCGGCGACGATCTGGCGCAGCTGCTGCGTCGGGAGCGGGTCACCCACGCGTTCATCACCCCCACCGCCCTGGCCTCGGTGGACCCGCAGGGTCTCGACGACTTCCGGGTCATCGTGGCGGGCGGCGAGGCCTGTCCACCGGAACTGGTGCGGCGCTGGGTACTGCCGCTGGCCGGCGGTGGCGAGCGCGAGATGTACAACGGTTACGGCCCGACCGAGGCCACCATGGGCACCAACTTCAGCGCGCCGATGGTGCCGGGGCAGGTCGTCACCATCGGTCCGCCGATCCGCAACGTCACCGAGTACGTGCTCGACGAGCGGCTGGTACGGGTGCCCGACGGCATCATCGGCGAGCTCTACATCGCGGGCAACGCGCTGGCCCGGGCCTACCACCGCCGCCCGGCGCTGACCGCGGCGCGGTTCGTCACCGATCCGTTCGACCCGGCGGGCGGGCGCATGTACCGCACCGGCGATCTCGTGCGCAGGCGCGCCGACGGTTCGGTCGAGTTCGTGGGACGCAACGACTTCCAGGTGAAGGTGCGCGGCTTCCGGATCGAGCTCGGCGAGATCGACGCCGTGCTCACCGAACCCGACAGCGTCGACTTCGCGGTCACCGTCGGCCACGAACTCGACAACGGCACCACCATTCTCGCCGCCTACGTGCACGCGGCGCCGGGCGCGCGGATCGACCTGGACGAGCTGCTCGCGCACGCCAAGGCCGGACTGCCCGCGCACATGGTGCCGACCGCGCTGACCGTGCTCGACACCATCCCGCTGACCCCGGTCGGCAAGCTCGACCGCGCCGCGCTGCCCGCCCCGACGCTGCGCGCGCAGGAGTTCCGCGCGCCCTCGGGCGCGGTGGAGAAGCTGATCGCGCACATCTTCACCGAGCTGCTGCGCCCGGAGAACCCGATCGGCGCCGACGACGACTTCTTCGCCCTCGGCGGCAACTCGCTGCTGGCCACCCAGGCCGCGGCCCGGATCGGCGCCGAACTGTCGGCGCGGGTACCCGCCGGGCACGTCTTCGAGCGGCCCACGGTCGCCGGCCTGGCCGAGCTACTCGAGCCGCTCCAGGGCGGGGGCGGCCCGGTGGCCCCGACGCGCCGGGAGCGGCCTGACCTGATCCCGCTCTCACCCGCGCAGCAGCGGATGTGGTTCCTCAACCAATTCGACCCGGCCTCCCTCGCCGAGACCATCCCGTTCGCACTGCGGCTGACCGGCCCGTTCGACCCGCGCGCCCTGCACTCCGCGCTGACCGACTTGGTGCAGCGGCACGAATCGCTGCGCACCTACTATCCGGCGGTCGACGGCGTCGGCCACCAGGTGGTGCTGCCGATGGCCGAGGCCGTGCCCGATGTGCTCGTCGACGAGCTCACCGAGGACGAACTGCCGCTGTGGCTGGGCGAATTCGCCACCACCGGCTTCGACGTCGCCCAGGGCGTCCCGCTGCGGGTGGCGCTGGCCGAACTCGGTCCGCGCGAGCATGTGCTCGCGGTGGCGCTGCACCACATCACCGCCGACGGAGCGTCGGTCGCGCCGCTGCTGCGCGATCTGCTCGGGGCCTACCTCGCGCGGCGCAACCGCTCGCGTCCGAGCTGGCAGCCGCTGCCGGTGCAGTACGCCGACTACACCCTGTGGCACCGCGAACTGCTCGGCGCCGAGGACGATCCCGATTCGGTCGCCGCCGCCCAGATCGCCTTCTGGCGCGACACCCTGGCGGGGCTGCCCGACCGGCTCGACCTGCCCACCGATCGTCCGCGCCCGCCGGTGTTCACCGGCCGTGGCGCCGAGTTCGGCTTCCAGATCCCGGCCGAGGTGCACACCGCCGTCGCCGCGCTGGCCCAGCGCAGCGGGGCCTCGGAGTTCATGGTCGTGCACGCCGCCTTCGCGGTGCTGCTGAGCAGGCTCGCGCACACCGACGACATCGCCATCGGCACCCCGGTGGCCGGCCGCGGCGCCCGCGAACTCGACGACCTGATCGGCATGTTCGTCAACACCCTGGTGCTGCGCTCGCGCATCGACGAGCACGCGAGCTTCGCCGATCTGCTGCGCGAGACCAAGCGCGCCGACATCGCCGCCTTCGCCCAGGCCGACCTACCGTTCGAGCGCCTGGTCGAGCTGCTCGACCCGGTCCGCTCGCAGGCGCATCACCCGCTGTTCCAGGTCGCGCTGTTCTTCCAGAACCTGGATCTGCCGAACCTGCGGCTGCCCGGCCTGGATGCGACGCCGGTCGAATTCGGCGGCGCTGTGGCCCGTTTCGACCTCCAGCTGACCATCGTGCCGGGCACCGACCCGGCCGAGCCGATGGCCGCGTCGTTCAACTACGCCACCGACCTGTTCGACGCCGACTCGATCGAGACGATGGCGGCGCGCTTCACCCACCTGCTCGCGGCGGTCGCCGCCGACGCCTCGGTGAGGATCGCCGAGATCGACCTGCTCACCGCCGCCGAGCGCGAACTGACGCTCACCGCGTGGAACGGCACCAGCCATCCGGTGACGCCCGAGCTGATGCTCGACGCGTATCGCCGTGCGGTGCAGGCGCATCCGGACGCCACCGCGCTCGTCTACGAGGGCACCGAGCTGACCTACCGGCAGTTCGACGAGCGGGTCAACGCGCTCGCCCGGCTGCTGATCCAGGCCGGGGTCGGCCCGGAAGGCCTTGTCGGCCTGGCGATCCGGCGTTCCCCGGAACTCGTCGTCGCCATGTACGCGGTGCTCACCGCCGGCGGCGCCTACGTGCCGCTGGACCCGGACCATCCGGCCGAGCGCATCGCCTACATCCTCGACACCGCGCGCCCGGCCGCCGTGCTGAGCGCCGAGGCGATGCCGGTCCCGGAGGGCACCGAACTGCTCCGGCTCGACGAACTCGATACGCGGGGCGTACCGGTCGATCCGGTGCGCCCGGCCGAACTGCGCGCGCCGCTGCGCGCCGACCACCCGGCCTACGTCATCTTCACCTCCGGTTCCACCGGAAAGCCCAAGGGCGTGGCGATCTCGCACGCCGCCATCCACAACCAGCTGGTGTGGATGCTCGCGAAATACCCACTGGCCCTGGGCGATGTCTATCTACAGAAGACCGCGACCACCTTCGACGTGTCGCTGTGGGGCTACTTCATGCCGCTGCGGGTCGGCGCGACGCTGGTGCTCGCCACCCCGGACGGCCACCGCGATCCGGCCTATCTGATCGACCTGATCGCCCGGCACCACGTCACCGTCACCGACTTCGTCCCGTCGATGCTCACCGTCTTCGCCGCGCAGGCGGCATCCGACGGCGGGCCCGCCGTCGGCGGCTCGGCACCCGCCGCGCTGGCGTCGCTGCGCGAGGTGTTCGTCATCGGTGAGGCGCTGCCGCCGGAGACGGTCGACGCGATGGCCGAGGTCAGCTCGGCCCGCCTGCACAACCTCTACGGCCCCACCGAGGCCGCGGTCTCGGTGACCTACTGGCCCGCCCGCCCGGGCGAGCGGACGGTGCCGATCGGCCTGCCGCAGTGGAACACCCGTGTCTACGTGCTGGATTCGCGGCTGCGACCGGTGCCACCCGGGATCGCGGGTGAGCTCTATCTGGCGGGCGATCAGCTCGCGCGCGGCTACGTCGCCCGGCCGGGCCTGACCGCCGACCGCTTCGTCGCCGACCCGTTCGACGCGGGCGAGCGCATGTACCGTACCGGCGACCTCGTGGTGTGGCGCCGCCCCACGACGACCGCGCCGCACCGGCTGGATTACCTGGGCCGCATCGACTTCCAGGTGAAGTTCCGTGGTCAGCGCATCGAACTCGGTGAGATCGAGACCGCGCTGCTCGCGCACGAAACCGTCAGCCAGGCGGTGGCGCTGGTCGCGCCCACCGAGCTCGGCGACCAGCTCGTCGCCTATGTCGTGCCCGCGCCCGGCCAGGCGGCCGATCCCGACCGGCTGCGGACCGTCGCGTCGAAGACCCTGCCCGCGTACATGGTTCCCGCGTCGGTCACCGTGCTCGACGCGCTGCCGCTCAATGCCAGCGGCAAACTCGACCGCAAAGCGCTGCCCGCCCCGCACTTCTCGGCCCGCGCCTTCCGGGCGCCGAGCACCGAGCAGGAGAAGCTCGTGGCCGGACTGTTCGGGGAAGTGCTCGGCCGCACCGACATCGGTGCCGACGACGACTTCTTCGCCCTCGGCGGCAATTCGCTCATCGCCACCCGGCTGGTCGCCCGCCTCGGCGCGGCCACCGGCGGCCGGGTCGCCGTGCGCGCGCTGTTCGAGACCCCGACCGTCGCCGGTCTGGCCGCGACACTGGGCACCGAGACCGAGACGACCGCGACCAGTGGCCTCGGTACCGTCGCCCGGCCCGACGAGCTACCGCTGTCGCCCGCACAGCGGCGCATGTGGTTCCTCAACCGATTCGACCAGGGGGCGGCCGCCGGTGACGGCGCCGCCGCCTACAACCTGCCCTTCGCACTGCGCCTGACCGGCAGCCTCGACGTGACCGCGCTCGGCGCGGCCCTGCGCGATGTGCTGGCCCGGCACGAAGTGCTGCGCACGATCTACCCCGACACCGGCGACGGCCCGATCCAGCGGGTGCTGCCGGTCGAGCAGGTCGACCTCGATGTCGCCGTGCGCCGCGTCGACCCGGCCGCGCTGATCGACCACGTCGGCGCGCTCGCCGCCACCGCTTTCGACGTGACGGCCGAGGTCCCGCTGCGGGTCCAACTGCTCGACATCACCGGCGACGGCCCCGACGCGCCGACCGAGTACGTGCTCGCCGTCGTCGTGCACCACATCGCCGCCGACGCGTCCTCGATGGCGCCGCTGGTGCGCGATGTGACCACGGCCTACCTGGCCCGTACGGCGGGCCACGCCCCCGGCTGGCCCGCGCTGCCGGTGCAGTACGCCGACTACGCGCTGTGGCAGCTGGATCGCCTCGGTGACGAGAACGACGCGGAATCCGTCGCCGCCGCCCAGCTCTCGTTCTGGCGCGCGGAGCTGTCCGGGCTGCCGGACCTGATCGAACTGCCCGCCGATCGCCCCCGGCCCGCCGTCGCCTCGCTCGCGGGCAGCCGGGTGCCGGTGCGGATCGACGCCGACACCCACGCCGGGCTGGCCCGGATCGCCCAAGACAGCGGCGCCACCGTGTTCATGGTGCTGCACACCGCCTTCGCGGTACTGCTGGCCCGCATGGCGAGCGCCGCCGACGTGGCGGTCGGCACCCCGTTCGCCGGTCGCGGCGAGCGCGAGCTCGACGACCTGATCGGCATGTTCGTCAACACCGTCGTGCTGCGCACGCACTACGACGGCGGCGCGTCGTTCACCGAACTGCTCGCCGCGCAGCGCACCCGCGACCTGGCCGCCTTCGCCGCCGCCGACATCCCGTTCGAGCGGCTCGTCGAGGTGCTCGACCCGCCGCGCTCGACCGCCCGGCATCCGCTGTTCCAGGTGGGTCTGTCGTTCCAGAACGTCGACCGCGCCGCGCTGGAGCTGCCCGGTCTGCGGATCGCGCCGGTGTCGGCGGAACTGGCGGTATCCCAGTTCGATCTGCATCTGATCGTCGGTGACGGCTACGCCGCCGACGGCACGCCGACCGGCATCGAGGGCTTCTTCACCTACGCCACCGATCTGTTCGACGCCGAGACGGTGCGGGCCTTCGCCGACCGGCTCGCCCTGCTGCTCGACGCGATCGTGCGGGAGCCGGGCGTGGCCGTCGGCGATGTCGACCTGCGCACCTCCGCCGAGCGCGCGACCGAGATCACCGCGGGCGCCGCGGATCTCGCGATCCCGGGTGGCACGCTGGCCGACCTGCCGTCGCTGGCCCGGCCCGAAACCGTCGCGCTGGTCGCCGATCTGCCCGAGGGCAGACTGGAGCTGACCTACGCCGAGTTCGAGGCCAGAGTCAATCGCCTCGCCCGGCACCTGATCTCGCTGGGCGTCGGACCCGAGTCGCTGGTGGCGCTCGCGCTGCCACGCTCGATCGATCTGGTCGTGGCCATGTTCGCGGTGGCCCGCTCCGGTGGCGCCTATGTGCCGATCGATCCCGACCAGCCCGCCGACCGCACCGATTACATCCTCGGCACCGCGGCGCCGATCTGTGTGCTCAGCAACGGTTTCCGGACCGACGCGGCGCCGGTGGTGCGGGTCGACCATCCGGTGATCGCGTCGGCCGATCCGTCGCCGATCACCGACGCCGACCGGCGCGCGCCGCTGCGCCCGGAGAACACGGCCTACGTCATCTTCACCTCCGGCTCCACCGGGCGGCCCAAGGGCGTCGCGGTGCCGCACGCTGCCGTGGTCAACCAGTTGCAGTGGCTGCGCGGCGAATTCGGCACCGACGCCCACGATGTGTTCCTGCTGAAGACCCCCGCCACCTTCGACCTGTCGGTGTGGGAGTTCTGGTCCGCCGCGGTGTGCGGCGGCAAGCTGGTGATCGCCGCGCCCGACGGGCATCGCGATCCCGCGTATCTGGACGCGCTCATCACCGACGCCGGAGTGACCACGCTGACGGCGGTGCCCTCGCTGCTCGACGCGCTGGCCGGGTACTGGGAGGCGCGGCCGCAGCCGCTCACCCGCATCCTCGCCATCGGCGAGGCGCTGCCCGCCCCGCTGGCCCAGCGCCTGCTGACCGCGCTGCCGGACACCAGGCTCGACAACCTGTACGGCCCCACCGAGGCCGCGGTGTCGATCACCGATCACCGGGTGACCTCGGCCGATGTGGTGAGTGTGCCGATCGGCACCCCCGAGTGGAACTCCCGGGTCTACGTCCTGGACGAGCGCCTGCGCCCCGTCGCGCCGGGCGTCCGGGGTGAGCTCTACCTGGCGGGCGCGCAGCTGGCCCGCGGCTATCTGCGCAAGGCCGCGCTGAGCGCCGAACGTTTTGTCGCCGACCCGTTCGAGGCGGGCGCCCGGATGTACCGCACCGGCGATCTCGTCGCCCGCGACCGCAGCGGTGCGCTGAACTACCTGGGCCGCACGGACTTCCAGGTGAAGATCCGTGGCTTCCGGGTCGAGCCCGGCGAGGTCGAGGCCGTGCTGCTCGGACTGCCGGGGATCAGCCAGGCCGCGGTGCTGGCCCGGACCGATCCGCGCTTCGGCGACCGGTTGGTCGCCTATGTGGTCGGCACGGATATCGAGGCGGCACAGCTGAAGTCGGCCCTGCGTGACAAGCTGCCCGCGTACCTGGTGCCGGAGGCGTTCGTCGTGCTCGACTCGCTGCCGCGCACCGTCAACGGCAAGCTGGATCGGGCCGCGCTGCCCGCGCCGGTGTTCGAGGCCGCCGCCTTCCGCGCGCCCGCGACGCCCACCGAACAGCTGGTCGCCGGCGTCTACGCCGAGATCCTCGGGGTCGACGCGGTCGGCGCCGACGACGACTTCTTCGCCCTCGGCGGCAACTCGCTGCTCGCCACCAGGGCCGCCGCCCGGATCAGCGCCGCGCTGGACCGCGCGGTCGGGGTCCGCCTGCTGTTCGAGGCGCCGGCCGTCACCGACCTCGCGCTGCGGGTACACCGCTCCGACGAGCTCGCGGCGCTGCCGCTGGTGGCCGGACCGCGACCGGACCGGCTACCGCTGTCGCTGGCCCAGCAGCGGATGTGGCTGCTCAACCGGCTCGATCCCGACGCCACCGTCTACAACATCCCCGCCGCCATCCGCCTGACCGGCGCGCTCGACCTCGCGGCGCTGGCCGTGGCCGTGGGCGACCTGTTCGCCCGGCACGAGGTGCTGCGGACCCGCTACCCCGAGCACGGCGACGGCCCGGTCCAGGAAGTCCTCGCGCCCGGCGCGGTGCGGGTCGACCTGACGCCCATGCTGGTCACCGCCGACGACCTCGCCGACGAGGTGCGCCGGACCGTGGCCGAGGGCTTCGACGTCACCGCCGCGCCGCCGGTGCGGCTGCGACTGCTGCGTCTGGGCGCCGATGATCACGTGCTGGTGTTCGTCGCCCACCACATCGCCGCCGACGGCTTCTCCATGGGCCCGCTCACCCGCGATCTCGTGCTGGCCTACACCGCGCGCACCGAGGGCGCCGCGCCCGCCTGGTCGCCGCTGCCGTTGCAGTACGCGGATTACGCGGTGTGGCAACGGGAATCGCTCGGCGACGAAGCCGACCCCGCCTCCACTGCCGCCGCGCAGCTGACCTACTGGACCGATGAACTGGCCGGGCTGCCCGAGGAGATCGCGCTGCCCGCCGACCGGCCGCGGCCGTCGGTGCAGTCCTTCGCCGGTGCCCTGAGCACCGTCGAGATCGACGCGCGGTTGCACGCCGGGTTGGCCGGGCTGGCCCGGGCCGAGGGCGTCACGGTGTTCATGGTGGTGCAGGCCGCTCTCGCGGTGCTGCTGGCCCGCACCAGCGGCACCGACGACGTCGCCATCGGCACCCCGATCGCCGGTCGCGGCGCCCGCGAACTCGACGATCTCGTCGGCATGTTCGTCAACACCCTGGTGCTGCGCAGCCGGGTCACCGAAGCCGAACCGTTCACTGCGCTGCTGCGGCAGACCCGCGACACCGACCTGCGGGCCTTCGCGCACGCCGACATCCCGTTCGAGCGGGTCGTCGAGGCGGTGCAGCCGGTCCGGTCGGCGGGCAGGCATCCGCTGTTCCAGGTGGCGCTGTCGTTCGAGAACCTCGCCCCGGTCGCGTTCGAGCTGCCCGGCATCGCGGTCGGCGCGCTCGACGCCCGCACCGCCGAGGCCAAGTTCGACCTGCTGCTCACGCTGCGCGAACTGCCCGACCACGGCGGCATGCACGCCGAATTCACCTACGCCACCGATCTGTTCGACGAGTCGACGATCCAGGCGTTCGGCGCCCGGTTCGCCCGGCTGCTCGCCGAGCTCGTCGCCGATCCCGAGGTGGCGGTCGGTGACGTCGCACTGCTCGACGAGGCCGAGTTCATCGCGCAGACCACCTTCACCGGCCCGCCCGCCGAGCCGGCCCGCACGCTGTCGCAGCTGATGGACGCCGCCGTGCTGGCCAACCCGTCGGGCGTGGCCGTGCGCGGCGACGGTCGCGGCTTCACCTACGCCGACCTCGACGCAGCGGCCAATCAGCTCGCCCGTGGTCTCATCGCCCGGGGGGCCGGGCCGGAAGTCGCTGTGGCCGTGGCGATCCGGCGTTCGGTCGAATCGGTGCTCGCGGTCTGGGCGATCGCGCGCACCGGCGCGATGATCGTGCCGATCGACCCCGGCTACCCGGCCGAGCGGATCACCCACATGGCCGCCGATTCCGGCGCGGTCTTCGGTGTCACCCTGGCCGCCGAGCTGACCGGGCTGCCCACCCTGCCCGGCGACGCGGGCTGGGTCGCGCTCGACGACCGTGAATTCACCGCCGAGGTCGCCGGATACGCCTCGGTGGCCCTGCGCGAGATCGAGCTGCGGGCTCAGCCCAGCACGGGCAACGGCGCGTACATGATCTACACCTCGGGCTCGACGGGGCTGCCCAAGGGTGTCGTCGTGACCCACGCGGGCCTTGCCAACTTCTGTGCCGAGCAGAAGCAGCGCTACCAGCTCGATTCCAGCTCGCGCGCACTGGCTTTCGCCTCGCCGTCGTTCGACGCCTCGATGCTGGAACTGCTGCTCGCCCTCGGCGGCGCGGGCACGCTGGTGGTGGCGCCCGCCGGATCCGTCGGCGGCACCGAGCTGGCCGAGCTGATCCGCACGGAGGGCGTCACCCACACCTTCCTCACCCCCACGGTCCTGGCGACCCTGGACCCGGCAGGCGTGCCGGGGCTGCGGCACCTGGTCGTCGGCGGCGAGCAGGTGCCCGCCGAGCTGGTCGCGCGCTGGAACACGCTGGCGCAGCGCAAGTTCCACAACGGCTACGGGCCCACCGAGACCACCATCATGGCCGCCATCAGCGATCCGCTGACCCCCGGCGACGACACCCACATGGGCGGTCCGATCCGGGGCACCACCGCGCTGGTCCTCGACGGCAGGCTGCGTCCGGTGCCCGAGGGAGTCACCGGTGAGCTGTACCTGGGCGGCATCCAGCTCGCCCGCGGCTACCATCGGCGCGTCGGTCTGACCGCGGCACGTTTCGTCGCCGATCCGTACGGGGCGCCGGGCACCCGGCTCTACCGCACCGGCGACCTCGTGCGCCGCCGGGGCGACGTGCTGGAGTTCGTTGGCCGCAACGACTTCCAGGTGAAGATCCGCGGCCTGCGGATCGAGCTCGGCGAGATCGACGCGGTGCTGGCCGCCGCGCCCGGCGTCTCCTGGGTGACGACCATGGGCCGCGACAACGGCGCCGGGGCCACCATGCTGGTGTCCTACGTGCTGGCCGAACCGGGGGAGCGGCTCGANGGCCGCCGCGCCCGGCGTCTCCTGGGTGACGACCATGGGCCGCGACAACGGCGCCGGGGCCACCATGCTGGTGTCCTACGTGCTGGCCGAACCGGGGGAGCGGCTCGATCCGGCCGAACTCACCGCGCTGGCAGGCCGGGTACTGCCCGACTACATGGTGCCCGCCGCGATCGTCGTCCTCGACGAGCTGCCGCTCACGCCGGTCGGCAAGCTGGACCGGCGCGCGCTGCCCGATCCGGTCACCGTGCGCCGGGACCACCGGCCGCCGCGCACCGCGGCCGAACGGGCGCTGGCGCGGGTGATCGGCGAGGTCCTCGGACACGACCGGGTCGGCCTCGACGACGACTTCTTCGCCCTCGGCGGCGACAGCATCACCGCCATCCAGGTGGTCTCACGGGCCGCCGCGGCCGGGGTGGTGCTGCGTCCCCGCGACCTGTTCGACGCGCGGACCGTCGGCGCGCTC
>NZ_JBCGFB010000083.1:0-26877 GCF_038752175.1 Nocardia sp. No.11
CCGGGCGGCTGCTGCGGCATCGGCGGCCAGCCCGCGCCGGGATCCGGCGGCTGGTGGGGCGAGGGCCCGGAGCCACCCGCGGGCGGTTGATCGGGCGGACCAGGGTTCTGTGTGCTCACCGCTGCCGCCCCCTAGCCCCCGAAGTCACCACTAGCGCTCCTCGAATCCCGTCATGTCGCCCCGCGCGGGCTCCCAGCTTTCCACAACCAGGTCGACCCGGCCAGGTGCATCGCCGGACCGTAGCAGCTCGAGCAGCGTCGCGCCTGCCGATCGCGATCCTTCGGCGACCACGTGCACCCGTCCGTCGCGGTGATTGCGGGCATACCCGGTGAGCCCGAGTTCCAGTGCGCGCGAGCGGGTCCACCAGCGGAAACCCACCCCCTGCACCATCCCGTGCACCCAGGCGCTGAGCCGCTGCGGCGCCTCGCTCATGCCGCGTCCGATGCGCGTGATCGGGGTCGCTGCGTGGGGACACGGCGCTGCCGCCGCCGGGCCGGCCCGCTCATGCGTCGACGGCGAAGTTCAACGTCACCTTCGTGCCCGCCTTGAGCGTGCGGCCCACGGTGCACACCTTGTCGACGGCCCGCTGCACGGTGACCAGTAGTCGCTCGCGCGCGGCCTCGTCCAGCTCGGACAGGTCCAGTTCCAGGACCTCGTCGAGCTGCGGGTACAGCTCGTTCTCGCGGTCGGCGTCGCCGGAGACGCGGATGGTGGCGTCGAAGTCGTCACCGAGGCGGCGCGAGAGCGGCAGGTCCGAGCTGAGACCGGTGCAGGCGGCCAGCGCGATCTTCAGCAGCTCGCCCGGGGTGAACGCGCCTTCGACGCCCTGCGAGGCGATCAGGACCTCCGCGCCCCGATTGCTGCGTCCGGTGTAGGCCCTGGTTCCGGTGCGCTCGACCCACAGCTCGGTCGGTGCGGTGGTCACAGGTGCGTTCTGCTGCTCAGCCATGCCTTGATCCTGCCATTCGCGTCGGGGACGATGCACGCCTGGGAACGCCTGCGCGTGCGGCGGCATTCCGGCGCGTGACCCGGGGCACGCGTCACTCCTGGAAGCGGTACCCCATGCCGGCCTCGGTCAGCAGGTGCCGGGGATTGGCCGGGTCGTCCTCGAGTTTGCGGCGCAGCTGCGCGAGATAGACCCGCAGGTAGTGGGTCTCGGTGGCGTAGGCGGGTCCCCACACCTCGCGCAGGAGTTCCTTGCGCCCCACCAGTTTTCCGCGATTGCGCACCAGCATCTCGAGCATGCCCCACTCGGTGGGCGTCAGGTGCACCGGCGCGCCCCGCTTGGTGACCTTCTTGGCGACCAGGTCGACGGTGAACGAGTCGGTGACCACCACCGGATCGACGGTGTCGACCTCGGTCGCCCCGCGCCGGACCGCGGCGCGCAGCCGGGCCAGCAGTTCGTCCATGCCGAACGGCTTGGTGACGTAGTCGTCGGCGCCCGCGTCGAGCGCTTCGACCTTGTCGGCGGAATCGGTGCGCGCCGAGAGCACCAGCACCGGCGCCGAGGTCCAGCCGCGCAACCCGGCGAGCACCTCGATGCCGTCCATATCGGGCAGGCCCAGGTCCAGGATCACGACGTCGGGCTGCCGTTCCGCGGCGGCGCGCAACGCGGCGGCACCGTTGCCCGCGGTGATGACCTCGTATCCGCGCACCGACAGGTTGATCCGCAGGGCCCGCACGATCTGCGGCTCGTCGTCGACCACCAGCACCTTGGTGGCGGCCGGAGCCTGGTTCTTGTCCGTCATCACCGTTCCTGGATTGTGGCCGGGCGGCCCGGCCTGATCTGTGGCGACCGCCGATGCGGTCATCGGTCAGTCTCGTCGGGATCGGCCGCGCTGTCATCGTCCGGGACCGGCGCGGCGCCGACCCCGGACGGCAGGTCGACCAGCATGGTCAAGCCGCCGCCGGGGGTCGGTTCGGCGTGGACGTTGCCGCCCATCGCCTCCACGAAACCGCGGACCACCGACAGTCCGAGACCCACTCCGGTGGTGTTGTCCCGATCGCCGAGCCGCTGGAACGGTTCGAACAACTGCTCCTCGGTCCCCGCCGGCACACCGGGGCCGACGTCGACGACCGCGATCGACACCTGGTCCCCGTCGTGTTCGGCGGTCACCCGGACCGGCGTCTCGCGGCCGGAGTGCCGCAGCGCGTTGTCGATCAGGTTGGCCAGCACCCGTTCGAGCAGACCGCTGTCGGCGAGCACGGAGACCTCACCGACCTCCACCTTCACCCGATCCATCGCCGCGCGGCGCAGTCCACGGGTTCCCATCCCGACGCTGACCAGCGCGCGATGGACCGCCTCGTCCATGTACACCCGCCGCAGCTGCGGGGTGACGACGCCGACGGCCAGCCGCGAGGAGTCGAGCAGGTTGCCGACCAGCGCGGTCAGCTGGTCGACCGATTCCTCGATCGCCTCGAGCAGCTCACCGGTGTCCTCGGCCGAGAACTCGATATCGTCGCTGCGCAGACTGGACACGGCCGCCTTCGCCCCGGCCAGCGGGGTCCGCAGGTCGTGGCTGACCGCCGACAGCAGGGCCCGGCGCAACCGGTCGGCCTCGAGCAGCGCCGCCGCGGCGCTGGCCTCCTCGGCCAGCGCGGCCTGGCGCACCAGCCCGACCGCCTGATTGGCGACGGCGTTGAGCACCGGCCGCTCCGTGGAATTGATCCGGCGGCCCGCCAGCAGCAGATGGCTCTGCGCGTCCCCCGCCTCGATGACGGTATCGGCGTGCGACGGCCGGGTCGGCGGCTCGGTGCCCACCGAGGCGACGACATGGTCCCCGGATCGCAGGCTCACCGCGCGCTGGCCGTAGGTCTCGCGGACCTGTTCGAGCAGATTGGGCAGGTCGGCGCCGTGCAGCACGGACCCGGCGAACATCGTCAGCAGTTCGGCCTCGCGGGAAGCCTTGCGCGCCTGCAGCGTCCGCTTCGCGGCCACATCCACCAGGGCCGCGACCGCGACCGCGACGATGAGCAGCACCACCACGGTCACGAAGTTGTCCGGCTCGGCGATGGTGAAGCTGTAGCGCGGGTCGGTGAAATACCAGTTCAGCAGCAGCCCGGAGAGCAGGGCCGAGAGTCCGGCGGGTACCACGCCGCCGAACAGCGCCACCGCGACGACACCGACGAAGAACACGGCGCTGAGCCCGCCCAGCTGTAACCAGCCGTCGAGGAGCACCCCACAGATCAGGCTCACCAGCACCGGCACCACGACCGCGGCCAGCCACGCGCTGACCGGGCGCCGCGGGCGCAGCCAGTGCCTGCGCAGGCCGCGATTGGCTTCCTCGTGGGTCACCATGTGGACATCGATCTTGCCCGAGCGCTGCACCACGGTGGAGCCGATGCCCTCGTCGAGCATGCGTGCCCAGCGCGAGCGTCGTGAGGTGCCGAGCACCAGCTGAGTGGCGTTCACCTCGCGCGCGAACTCGAGCAGCGCGGTGGGCACATCGTCGCCGGTCACGGTGTGCAGCGAGGCGCCCAGACCCGCGGCGAGTTCACGCAGTTTGGCCATCCGCTCGGTCGACACACCGGCCAGCCCGTCCCCGCGCACCACGTGCACCACCACCAGGTCGGCGCTGGACTTGGACGCGATCCGGCCGGCCCGGCGCACCACGGTCTCCGATTCGGGACCGCCGGTCACCGCGACGACCACGCGCTCGCGCGCCTCCCACAGCTCGGTGATCTTGTGGTCGGCCCGGTACTTGGCCAGCGCCGCGTCCACCTGGTCGGCCAGCCACAGCAGCGCGAGTTCGCGCAACGCGGTCAGGTTGCCGGGGCGGAAGTAGTTGCGCAGCGCCGCGTCGACCTTGTCGGCGGCGTACACATTGCCGTGGGAAAGCCTGCGCCGCAACGCCTCCGGCGTCAGGTCGACGAGCTCTACCTGGTCCGCGGTGCGGACGACGGCATCGGGCACCGTCTCGCGCTGCTCGATACCGGTGATCTGCTGGACCACGTCGTTGAGACTCTCGAGGTGCTGCACATTGACCGTCGAGATGACATCGATGCCCGCGTCGAGCAACTGCTCCACATCCTGCCAGCGCTTCTCGTGCACGCTGCCCGGCGCGTTCGTGTGCGCCAACTCGTCGACGAGCACCACCGCGGGCCGGCGAGCCAGCACGGCGTCGACGTCGAGCTCGGGCAGCTGCGTCCCCCGGTACTCGATCAGTTTCGCCGGAATCCGCTCGATGCCCTCGAGCAGTTCGGCGGTCTTCTTCCGGCCGTGCGTCTCCACGACGGCCGCGACCACATCGCGGCCGCGTTCCAGCCGCCGATGCGCCTCGCCGAGCATGGCGTAGGTCTTGCCGACGCCCGGCGCCGCACCGAGGTAGATGCGCAGCTGTCCGCGTTTCACCTGTCCATCATCGCGGGTCGACGCGCCGGGGCCTGCGGGCGCACCGGCAACACACCGACGGTCACCATCGGCGCGTGTGAGGTGTTGAGCCGGCCGAGCACCCGGATCAGCAGCAGCGATGCGACGAAACCGAAGATCACCGCAAGGGTCACAACAGACACCGCGATCTCTCTTTCCGTGAACACAGGGGCCGACGGTGCCCTTCGCCCGCCGGTGCACACCCTTTGTAGTCGCGCGAGTACGGCCTGATCTCGATCTTTACGGTGTGTTGACGGCTATCGGCCCTGCCTTGACGGCATCCTCACACCCTTCCCCGGGCGACGCGTCAACATTCCGCAAAGGCCGTGCCGCCCGGCGCTAAGGAGTCGTAAGGAAACCACGCCGAGCCCTGATCCGGCGTTTCACTCACCTAGGCGCTTCACCTCGGAGCGCAAGGAGGTTGGAAATGTCTGTCGTGGTGTTCACGGTGCTCACCGTGGCGATCTTCGCGCTGCTGGGCGTGGTCCAGCGGGGGGTGGAGAAGCTGTGATCGCGAACCTTGTCGGTCTGGTTCTGGCCGTCCTCGTCGCCGTGTACATGGTCGCGGCGCTGCTCTTTCCCGAGAGGTTCTAGGTGAACACGACAACAGCGGGGATCGCCTTCGTGGCGGCCCTGGTCATCACGCTGGCCCTGGTGCATGTGCCGCTCGGCGACTACATGTACCGGGTCTACAGCAGCGACAAGCACTCCCGCGCCGAGCGGCTGATCTACCGTGCCATCGGCGCGAAACCCGAGGTCGAGCAGACCTGGCCGGTCTATGCCCGCAGTGTGCTGGCATTCTCGGCGGTGAGCATCCTGTTCCTGTTCTTCTTCCAGCTGGTGCAGGGCGCGCTGCCGCTGCATCTGAACGACCCCGGCACCGCGATGACCCCGGCGCTGGCCTGGAACACCGCCGTCAGCTTCGTCACCAACACGAACTGGCAGAACTACTCCGGCGAGTCGACCCAGGGCCACCTCGTGCAGATGGCCGGGCTGGCGGTGCAGAACTTCGTCTCCGCGGCCGTCGGCATGGCGGTGGCGATCGCGCTGGTGCGCGGCTTCGCCCGCCGCCACACCGGTGAGCTCGGCAACTTCTGGGTCGACCTGGTACGCGGCACCCTGCGGATCCTGCTGCCGATCGCGTTCGTCTTCGCGATCGTGCTGATCGCCGGCGGTGTCATCCAGAACTTCCACGTGCACGATCAGGTCGCCCAGACCCTCGGCGGCGCCGAGCAGACGCTGACCGGCGGCCCGGTCGCGAGCCAGGAAGTCATCAAGGAACTCGGCACCAACGGCGGCGGCTTCTACAACGCCAACGCGGCGCATCCGTTCGAGAACGCGAGCACCTGGACGAATTTCCTGGAGATCTTCCTGCTGATGGTGATCGCGTTCTCGCTGCCGCGCACATTCGGCCGGATGGTCGGCAGCACCAAGCAGGGCTACGCGATCGTCGCGGTGATGGGCACCATCGCGCTCACCAGCATCACGCTGACCAACCTGTTCCAGCTCCAGCACCACGGCACGGTGCCGACCGCGATCGGCGCGTCCATGGAGGGCGTGGAAACCCGTTTCGGCGTGGCGAATTCGGCGACCTTCGCCGGCGCGACCACCCTCACCTCGACCGGCGCGGTGAACTCGTTCCACGATTCCTACACCAGCCTCGGCGGCCTGATGACGATGTTCAACATGCAACTGGGCGAGGTCGCGCCCGGTGGTGTCGGCTCCGGTCTCTACGGCATGCTGATCCTCGCCGTGATCACGGTGTTCGTGGCGGGCCTGATGGTCGGCCGCACGCCGGAGTACCTCGGCAAGAAGATCACGCCGCGCGAGATCAAGCTGGCCGCTTCCTATTTCCTGGTGAGTCCGCTGATCGTGCTGATCGGCACCGCGATCGCGATGGCACTGCCCGGCCAGCGGGCCGGCATGCTCAACAGCGGCCCGCACGGCCTCTCGGAAGTGCTCTACGCCTTCACCTCCGCGGCCAACAACAACGGTTCCGCCTTCGCCGGACTCACCGGCAACACCGAGTGGTTCAACACCGCGCTCGGCCTGGCCATGGTGTTCGGGCGGTTCCTGCCGATCATCTTCGTCCTGGCGCTGGCCGGTTCGCTGGCCCAGCAGGGCACCACTCCCTCGTCGATCGGCACGCTGCCGACGCACCGGCCGCAGTTCGTCGGCATGGTCGTCGGTGTGACGGTGATCCTGGTCGCGCTCACCTTCCTGCCCGCCCTCGCGCTCGGGCCGCTCGCCGAAGGAATTCACTGAGATGACAAGTCCTACCCTCGAAACACCGGCCGCGCCGCGGCCCGAACACCGGACCAAGGGCGTACAGAAGGGCGTCCTGGATCCGAAGCTGCTGCTCACTTCCCTGCCGGACGCACTGCGCAAACTCGATCCACGCACGCTGTGGAAGAACCCCGTCATGCTGATCGTCGAGATCGGCGCGGCGTGGTCGACCATCCTGGCGATCGCCGATCCGAGCTTCTTCGCCTGGGCGATCGTGGTGTGGCTGTGGCTCACCGTGGTCTTCGCCAACCTGGCCGAGGCCGTCGCGGAGGGCCGCGGCAAGGCCCAGGCCGACACGCTGCGCAAGGCCAAGACCGACACCGTCGCGCGCAGGCTGGCCGACTGGACCCCCGGTGGCCGCATCATCGAGGAACGGGTCGCCGCGACCGAACTGCGCCGCGGTGACGTCGTCGTGGTCGAGGCCGGTCAGGTCATCCCCGGTGACGGTGACGTCGTCGAAGGCATCGCCTCGGTCGACGAATCGGCCATCACCGGCGAATCCGCCCCGGTCATCCGCGAATCCGGCGGCGACCGGTCGGCCGTCACCGGCGGCACCACGGTGCTCTCGGACCGGATCGTCGTGCGGATCACCCAGGAGCCCGGCGCCAGCTTCATCGACAAGATGATCGCGCTCGTCGAAGGCGCCAGCCGCCAGAAGACCCCGAACGAGATCGCGCTCAACATCCTGCTGGCCGCGCTCACGATCATCTTCGTCTTCGCGGTCACCACGCTGCAGCCGCTGGCGATCTTCGCCAAGTCGAACAACCCCGGCGTGCCGGATACTTCGGCGCTGGACGCGCACGGCATCACCGGCATCGTGATGGTCTCGTTGCTGGTCTGCCTCATCCCGACCACCATCGGCGCGCTGCTCTCGGCCATCGGCATCGCCGGGATGGACCGCCTCGTGCAGCGCAATGTGCTGGCCATGTCGGGTCGCGCGGTCGAAGCGGCGGGCGATGTGAACACGCTGCTGCTCGACAAGACCGGCACCATCACGCTCGGCAACCGGCAGGCGGCCGCATTCGTCCCGATGCCGGGCATTCTCGACGACGAACTCGCCGACGCCGCCCAGCTGTCGAGCCTGGCCGACGAGACGCCGGAGGGGCGGTCGATCGTCGTGTTCGCCAAGCAGACGTTCGACAAGCGGGAACGTTCCGCGGGCGAGCTGCCCGGTGCCACCTGGGTGGAGTTCACCGCGCAGACCCGCATGTCGGGTGTCGACCTCGCCGATGGGCACCAGCTGCGCAAGGGGGCAGCGGGTGCGGTGATCGAATGGGTTCGGGCCCAGGGTGGTTCGGTCCCCAGCGACGCCACGGCGATCGTCGACGGCATCTCGGCCTCGGGCGGCACGCCGCTGGTGGTCGGTGAGGTCAAGGACGGCACCCCGCGGCTGCTCGGTGTCATCCATCTCAAGGACGTCGTCAAGCAGGGCATGCGGGAACGCTTCGACGAGATGCGCCGCATGGGCATTCGCACGGTGATGATCACCGGCGACAACCCGCTCACCGCGAAGGCGATCGCCGACGAAGCGGGGGTGGACGACTTCCTCGCCGAAGCGACGCCGGAGGACAAGCTCGCCCTGATCAAGAAGGAGCAGGACGGCGGCCGCCTGGTCGCGATGACCGGCGACGGCACCAACGACGCTCCCGCGCTGGCCCAGGCCGACGTGGGCGTGGCGATGAACACCGGCACCTCGGCCGCCAAAGAGGCGGGCAACATGGTCGATCTGGATTCGGACCCGACCAAACTGATCGAGATCGTGGAGATCGGCAAGCAGCTGCTGATCACCCGCGGCGCGCTCACCACGTTCTCCATCGCCAATGACATCGCCAAGTACTTCGCGATCATTCCCGCGTTGTTCGTGGCACTGTTCCCCGGCCTGGACGCGCTGAACATCATGCGCCTGGCCAGCCCGCAGTCGGCGATCCTGTCCGCGGTCATCTTCAACGCGATCATCATCGTGGCGCTCATCCCGCTGGCGCTGCGCGGTGTCGACTACCGGCCGAGCGATGCCTCGACCCTGTTGAGCCGCAACCTGACGATCTACGGCCTGGGCGGCATCATCGCGCCGTTCCTCGGCATCAAGATCATCGACCTGCTCGTCCAACTCCTCCCCGGGATGTCCTGAAATGCGTATGTCAACCTGGATCCGCCAGCACCTGGCCGCCCTGCGCGCCCTGCTCGTGCTGACCGCGATCACCGGAATCGTGTACCCCGTCGCGGTTTTCGCGGTCGCGCAACTGCCGGGACTCCACGACAATGCCGACGGCTCGCTGATCGAGCGGGACGGAAAGCTGGTGGGCTCCAGCCTGATCGGGCAGTCGTTCACCGACGCCGACGGCAAGGCCATGGTGCAGTACTTCCAGAGCCGCCCGTCGGCCGCGGGCGACGGCTACGACCCGCTGGCCACCGCCGCGAGCAATCTGGGTCCCGAGGACATCGTCGACACCGCCGCCCGCACCAGCCTGCTCACCACCGTGTGCACCCGATCGAAGGAGGTCGGCGACCGTGAGGGGGTCGACGGCGCCCGCCAGTTCTGCACGAAAGACGGTGTCGGCGCGGTGCTCTCGGTGATCGGTCCGCGCGATGCCGACGGCGATGTGTCGCGACCGGTGCAGGTCGTCAGCGTCAACGAGCTCTGCCCGGCGCGGCCGTTCCTGGCCACGTTCCGCGGCGTCACCGTGGAATGCGCGCAGGAAGGCGAGGACTACTCGGTCGGCCGGATCATCCCGATCCTCGGCGACGCCCCGGCCGAAGCGGCGGTCCCCGCCGACGCGGTCACCGCGAGCGGCAGCGGCCTGGACCCGCACATCTCCCCCGCGTACGCGGCCATCCAGGTCGAGCGGGTGGCGAAGGCGCGCGGCCTCACCGGCGATCAGGTGCGTGATCTGGTCGCGGCGCACACCGCCGGGCGCACGCTCGGGTTCCTCGGCGAGCCCCGGGTGAATGTCGTCGAGCTCAATCTCGCTCTGGACGAACGGTTTCCCGTCCGCGGCTGAGTCCTGAGCAGGGGCCGGATCCACCACGGGTCCGGCCCCTGTGCCGTCCTAGGACTGCTCGTCGGTGATCAGCGCCCATCCTTCGGGCAAGCCGGTCACGGTCACCGCCGACCCGCAGACCTCGACATCGACGGTGACGTCACCGAGCCGGAACTCCGAGAGCCGCACACACCCCCACGCCTGCGGCACCTGCGGCCGCACGGTCAGGGTCTTGGCGGGCACATCGGGGTCGAGCCCGAGGAACGAGCGCACCAGCAGCAGCGGCGCGGCACTGGCCCACGCCTGCGGCGAACACGAGGTGGGATAGGGCACCGGCGACGCGAAGCGGGCACGCGGGAAACCGCAGAACAACTCGGGCAGCCTGCCGTCGAACGCGGCAGCGGCGTCGAGCAATCCGGCCGACAGCTTCGTCGCCAATGCCACCGCGCCCGGCACGTGCTGGTACCGCATCAACCCGGCGACCGCGATCGCCGTGTCGTGCGGCCACACCGAACCGCAGTGATAACTCATCGGGTTGTAGGCGCCCATGGTCGAGGCCAGCGTGCGGAGACCGAACCCCGAATCCATCTCGGCCTTGGCCAGATTCGCGATCAGGCTCTCGGCGTGTTCGTCAGTGGCGATCCCCGACCACAGGCAGTGGGCCGCGTTGCTGGTGAGCGCGTCGACCTGCCGCTTGCTGCCGTCCAGGGCCACCGCGTACCAACCGCACTGAGGTAGCCAGAACTGCTCGGCGAACTTGGTTCGTAGCTCGGCGGCCCGCTCGCGCATCCGCGTCGCCATCGCGGGATCGTCGAACTGATCGGCCAGCTCCGCCCGGGCCAGATACGCCGCGTACACGTACCCCTGCACCTCGCACAGCGCGATCGGGGCCTGCGCGATATGCCCCGCGGCGTCGTTGATCCCGTCGAAGCTGTCCTTCCAGCCCTGGTTGATCAGCCCGCGATCGGTGGCGCGCACGTACTCGACGAACCCGTCGTCGTCGCGGTCGCCGAAATCGGTGATCCAGCCGATCGCGGCATCGGCCGCGGGCAGCAGGGTCGCGATCGAGGCCGGGTCGGCGCCCCAGCGCAGGCACTCGGCCAGCAGCATCACGAACAGCGGTGTGGCGTCGACGGTGCCGTAGTAGATCTGCCCGCCGAGCACCTGACCAACCGAGGGGCCGCGCCGCATCTCGTGCATGATCCGGCCCGGTTCCTCCTCCACCAGCGGATCGACCGTCTGGCCCTGCAATTCGGCCAGCTGCTGCAGCGTGCCCAGGGCCAGGTCGGTCTCCAGCGGCAGCGACATCCATGCCGTGAGCAGCGAGTCCCGGCCGAACAGCGTCATGAACCAGGGCGCGCCCGCGGCGACGAACGGTCTGCCCGTGCCGGAATCGGTGTGGATCTGCAACGCGCCCAGGTCGCTCTCGGTGCGGCGCAGGATCTGGTTGAGCAACCCGGAATCGGCGCTGATGTCGGTGGCGGTGGCCCGCCAGGCCTGGATCTTGCGTACCGGTTCGCTGGCCCGGTAGCGCTCACCGGGGGTGCCCTGGGTCTGCGGGCGCTGCGCGGCACCCGCCGGTTGCGCGGTGATCTCGGTCTGCCAGCGGCCACCCGCGGGCACGACGACGCGCCAGATCATGGTGCCGGGCAGCACCATCGGCTCGACCGTCGAGGTGAGCGCGAGCCCGCGCGACAGGTCGGCCCGGTCGTGCAGCAGCAGTTCGCCGTCGGAGGTCGTCATCTCCGCGCGGCGCCCGCCCATCCGGCCTTCCTTCACCGAGAACAGGTCGACGAAATCGGCGTCGACGTGCAGTTCGAGCACCACCGCCGTGGCCTCGCGGCTCATGTTCTCCAGGGTGATCAGCTCGTGCATGCCCTCGGCGACGAGCCGGTCGCGCACGACCAGCAGGGTGCTGTCGGCACGACCTTGCTGCGGCGGCCTGCGCAGCACGAACCGCCCTGCGAAGGCCTCCGGGCTGAGGACCGACAGCGGCTCCGGCCGCTTACCGTCGATCATCAGCTCCCAGCGCGAGATCACCCGCGCGTCACGGAAGAACAGACCCTGCGGCTTGCCGGGCTCGATGTCACCGAGCCGATCGGACAGGCAGAAGGTGCCGCCTTCGACCAGGGTGACGTTGCCGCCGTTGCCGCCGAGCCCCGCGGGTTCCCCCGCGTTGAGCGGGCTCGGCGACGACGCGTTGTTCAGGCTCATCCGCGCCCACTCACCGCCGCCCCGACCGGTATCGGCATCGTGAAGGCGTTGCCGTAGCCGATCGTGGTGCGGGCCAGCAGTTGCCGGTACACCTGCTCATAGCCGCCACCGAGGGTGTCGGCGCCGAAATTCGCTTCCACGTGCGCCCGGCAGGCTGCCGGATCGAACGTCGCGACCTCGGCGATGGCGGCGGGCAGTTCGTCCGGTTCCTCGCAGATGCGCCCGGTGACACCGTCGACCACGACCTCGGCCACGGCACCACCGCGCAACGCGACCACCGGCGTTCCGCAGACCATCGACTCGATCATCACCATGCCGAACGGCTCCTCCCAGCGAATGGGGAACAGCAGACACCGTGCTCCGGACAACAGTTTACGCTTGGCCGCCGCGTCGGCGAGGCCGAACACATGATCGGCGTCGGTCAGCCGCGGTCGCACGTATTCCTCGAAATAGGCCTTCTCCGGCGGCTCGGAACACTTGCCCGCCAGGATGAGCGGGATGCCCGCCGCGTGCGCGGCGTCGAGTGCCAGATGCGGGCCCTTGTCCATGGTGAAGCGGCCGAGGAACAGCGCGTAGTCCTGCTTCTCGGTCACGAACGGCCACTGGTCCGGCCGCAGCGCGTTGTGCACCCGGCCCGCCCACGGCAGTTCGGGCGCGAGTTCGCGCTGCCGGTCGCTGATCGCGACGAGCGAGCATTCCTCGCCCAATTCGCGGTAGTAGCGGTAGCAGTCGTCCTGCACCGGCCCGTGCACGGTGACCACCGTCGGCAGGCCCAGATTGGCGTACGCCGGGGCGTTGAGCGGGCCGGCGAAGGTGTGATCGTGCACCAGGTCGATGCCTTGGGTCTCGGCCAGACGCTCGATCGCGCGGCGCACGCGGAGCGCGTGCACCACCTCGGGGAACGGATCACCGAGTCGTTCCGGGACGATCCGGTCCCACAGCGGGACGAAATCCGCCTTGGTACCCGGCTCGCCCGCGCCGAACAGGGTGACGTGATGGCCGCGCTCACACAGCGAGTCGACCAGATCGGCGACTACGGCCTCGACGCCGCCGTAGGCCTTCGGGGGGACGTCGAAATACGGTGGAACCACCATCGCGATCCGCAGTGGGCCGCCGTTGTGCTCGATCGAATAGAGATCGGACGTGGAGAGCCCGGTCGGCGACATTGCCGACGTATCTGCACTCATGACCTTCCTTCCAGGGACACAACCTCGCAACACTTGCGCGAACAAGAGATGGCCGCCTCGGCGGGGGTGGAGACGAGAGCTTCACCGCCGTCCATGGGGCATGGTTGGCCTGGCCAGACGGGGAGCACACCACGCGGGTGCCCGGCTGAACAGAGGGGCCGTAGTGGAACGTACCCCGCTACCGGGGAGTAAACCAGCGGGTTGCTGGCAAATCGTGTCGGCGAATGCCCAACGAGACAGGAGATTACGCCGTCAGAGGCGGTCTACGGCGTACAGAATTTCGGTTCGACCGGGTCGACGCACGGGATGTTGCCGAACTCGGTCATGGTGAGCCTGGCCTTACCCCGCGTCAGATAGTCCAAGAACTGCGCGACCAGCGAATCACCGGCGATCGGACCGTGCGTGTAGGCGTACTCCACGCCCGTGAACCGGTAGGCACCGGACCGGATGGTCTCGGGCGTCGGGCTCACCCCGTCGATCGCGACCGCCCTGGTCTCCGCCCCGACCGCCGAGGTCTCCAGATATCCCACCGCGCCAGGGATTTTGGCAACAAACGTAGCCACTTCGTCGGTGACGTCGACCTCGCACTGCTCGCCGCCCGCGGCCATGCCGATGCAGCTGGTGTAGCGGAACACCTTGCGGTTGTCCTCGAGCAGCCGCGATTCCAGTGCCCGACGAGTGCCCGAGCCCGCGGTCCGGTCGATCAGGACCACCGGCAGATCGGGACCGCCGATCTGGCTCCAGTTCTTGATGTTTCCCCGGTACAGGTCCCGGATCTGCTGGGTCGAGAGGTCTTTCAGGCCGACGCCCGGGTGCACGACCAACGAGAACGACCCACGTGCCAGCGGTAGCTCGGTGAGCGCCTCGAACGAGGTGCCCTTGGCGCCGTCGCCGATCGCGAGCAGGTCCGGGGTCGGACCCGCCTTGGTGATCGTGCGCAGACCGGGTTCGGTCCCAGCGAAATCGAAGCTGAATCGCGCTCCGGTGCAGGTCTTCTCGTAGTTGTGCGCGGCCTTGCGGATCATCGGGGCCATCGCGGTGGAACCGACGACGCGCAACTCACCCGCGGCGCAGTCGCGCGGCGGCGGATCACCGCGCAGCACGGTGGCCAGCAACTGCACCATCACCACCAGGGCGAGGAACACGCTCAGGCCGAGCAGCGCGGGCTCGCGGCCGGAGCGGCTGGTGGTCTCGACGAACCGGCCGCCCTTGAGGCCGCCCGCCTTGGTCACCACCTTCGCCGCGTTGATGTCCTGCGGATCGGGCGCCGGACCCGACAGCACCGCCAGCACCTTGTAGTGCTCGCCGCGCTCGAGCCGTTCGCTCGGCAGCACGATCCGCGCGGCATTGTCCGCGCCCACCGTGGAGGCCAGCTCGCGCAGGGCGTCGCTGAGCGCGGTGACCGACTGCCCGGTCCGGGTGACCCGCTCGGTGACCTCGAGCGCCCGGATCGTGTGGTGCGGGAACAGCAGTCGCGGGCTCTCCCCGGCGTAGTCGTCGGCCTCGATCACCGTGGAGCCGTAGTTCTCGATGCGGATCAGCACCACCGACACCGGCTCCGCCGCCGAGTTGCCCCCGGTGGCCCCGCTGTGGGGGTCGGCGAGCTGGATCCGGCTGGCGGGGGTGTTCATCTGCACGCGGTAGCCGAGGCGCTTGCGACCGACGAAGACGAACTCCCGCAGGAACGCGGCCGTCGCCACGAACAGACCGAGTGCCGACAGCACGATCTCGATCGGGAACTCGCCCATCGGCTCCCCTCCCCCACACCCCGGATACCTGTAACCGACTGTCTATCAGGTCGATCCGCCACCGCGGCGTCCGGCGCCGGTTGTTCGGCGAGTCTTCATCCGGTGGTCGTCGCGCACCAGCTCAGCAGCTCGTCGACCGCCCAGGTGTTGATCACCCGCTCGGCCGGAACGCCGTGGGCCAGCGCGCGCTCGCACCCGTATCCCTGCCACGCCAACTGGCCGGGGGCGTGGGCGTCGGTGTCGATACTGAAATGGCAGCCCATCTCCACGGCCAGGTCGATCAACCGCCCGGGCGGGTCACGGCGTTCGGGGCGGCTGTTGATCTCGACAGCGGTGCCGTACTTGCGGCAGGCCTCGAAGACGAGTTCGGCGTCGAAGCTGGACTCGGGGCGGGTGCCGCGACCGCCTTCGACGAGCCGGCCGGTGCAGTGGCCGAGGACATCGACATTCGGGTTCGCCACGGCGTAGACCATGCGCTTGGTCATGGTGGCGCTGTCGTCGCGCAGATGTGAATGCACGCTGGCGACAACGATATCGAGGCGTTCCAACAGCTCGGCGCGCTGGTCGAGGGTGCCGTCGTCGAGGATGTCGACCTCGATGCCGGTGAGGATGCGAAACGGCGCCAGCTGCTCCTGGAGGCCGGCGATCACGTCGAGCTGGCGCAGCAGACGGTCGGCGGACAGACCGTTGGCGACCTTGAGCCGCGGCGAGTGATCGGTCAACGCACAGTATTCGTGGCCGAGCGCGGCGGCCACGCCCATCATCTCCGCGATCGGGCTACCGCCGTCGGACCAGTCCGAATGGGTGTGCAGGTCACCGCGCAGCAGGGTGCGCAGCGGATCACCGGCCGGGGCGATGGGGCGGGCGGCCCCGCGCAGCTCGGCCAGGTAGTCGGGAACCGCACCGGCGCAGGCCTGTTCGATGACGGCGGCGGTCTTGGGGCCGATGCCGGGCAGGTCCCGCCAGCTGTGCTCGCTCGCGCGGGTCGCCCGCTCGGACTCCGAGAGTTCGTCGACGACGTCGGCGGCACGGCGATACGCCTTCACCCGATGGGTCTCGGCGCGCGATCGCTCGAGCCAGAAACCGATCTCGCGCAGCGCCGCCACCGGGCCCGGACCCGCCGCCGTCATCGGCGCTACCCGATCCGGCCGTACTTGAGGAAGGCGACACCGTCGGCGTACACGCGACTGGTGATCACCCGGAAGCGTTCCGGCTCTGGCAGTTTCGCGCCACCGCCGAACAGCGGACGGCCGGTGCCGAGCACCACCGGATGCAGCTTGAGGAACACCTGGTCGATCTCGGGCAGCAGCGTCTGCGCCAGCTCACCGCCGCCGCACAGCCAGATTCCCAGCCCCGACTCCCGTTTGAGCTCGCGCACGGCGGCGATCGGGTCGGCGGTGATCAGCTCGACCCCGGGCGCCGGCGGCTCGGGCAGCGTCGTGGACACCACGAACTGGCGCAGGTGCTCGTAGGGGCTGGCGGTGCCGGTGCGCACCCCGAAGTCATGGGTCTTGCGGCCCATGATCACGGTGTCGAAGTAGACATTGCCCGCCGCGATGCCGCGCGCCTCGCGCACCTTGGTCGGCAGGGTCTCGGGGTACTGCGAGATGATCGCGGGCCCGTGGTCGCCGCCCACCGGGAAGAAGTCCAGGGTCCCGTCCTCGGCGGCGATGAATCCGTCGATCGTCGATGCCACGAAATAGGTCAGCTTGCGCATAACGTCCTCCTGCACGGACCCGGTCCGATACGACCTGTCAGGAGAAACGGTAGCGTGCCCGGATCAGCGGCGGCGAGGCTTCCGCTGACACTTCGGGCAGGAAAACGACGAGCGATTCATGAATTGTTCGCGGATCAGCAGCGCGCCACACCGGTCACACGGCTCGTTCGCACGGCCGTAAGCGGCCAGCGACCGGGAGAAATAGCCGGATTCGCCGTTCACGTTCACATACAGCGCGTCGAAGGAGGTACCGCCGACGGCCAGCGCCTCGTTCATGACCGCGCCGACGCCCTCGAGCAGCCGGCGCACCACCGGCCGGGTGAGCTCGGCGGCCACCCGGGTACCGTGCAGACCGGCCCGCCACAGCGCCTCGTCGGCGTAGATGTTGCCGATGCCCGACACCACGGTCTGATCGAGCAGCACCCGCTTGATCTCGGTGTTCTTGGCCCGGATCGCCGCGACCACGGCCTCGGCGTCGAAGCGCGGATCCAGCGGATCGCGGGCGATGTGGGCGACGGAGTCCGGGACCACGGTGCCGTCGACCTCGACGAGATCGGCCAGCGCCCAGCCGCCGAAGGTGCGCTGGTCGACGAACCGCAGCTCACTGCCGTCCCCGAGGACAGCGCGGATGTGGGCGTGCTTCTCGACCGGGGCGTCCGCGGGCTGCACGAGCATCTGCCCGCTCATGCCCAGATGGACGACCAAGGCGGTGTCCGGCTCGTCGAAGGTGAGCCACAGGTACTTGCCGCGGCGCTGCGCGCCCTCGATCTTCAGACCGGTGAGCCGGGCCGCCAGATCGGCGCCGCCCGCCACGTGCCTGCGCACGGCCCGGGGATGGGTGACGGTGACGGCATCGATCGCCCGGCCGACCGCGTGATCGGCCAAACCGCGCCGCACCACCTCGACTTCGGGCAGTTCGGGCACGGGTCAGGCTTCGTCGGAGGATTCGGCGGTGAGTGCCTTGTAGGCGGTGCCCGCGGCCTTCTGCTCGGCTTCCTTCTTGGAGCGGCCGACGCCCTGCCCGTACGGACGACCGGCGATCACCGTGGTCGCGGTGAACTCCTTGTTGTGGTCCGGGCCGGTGGAGGTGATCTCGTAATTGGGCACACCGAGGCCACGCTCGGCGGTGAGCTCCTGCAGGCTGGTCTTCCAGTCGAGGCCGGCGCCCATGCGGGGGCCGCGCTCGAGCAGTTCGGCGAACAGGCGCAACACGACCCCACGGGCCACCTCGATGCCGTGCTCGAGATGCACGGCGCCGAGCAGGGACTCCATGCCGTCGGCGAGGATGCTCGGCTTGTCACGGCCGCCGGTGAGCTCTTCGCCCTTGCCGAGCAGCAGGTACTGACCGAGTCCGCCGTCACCGAGACCACGCGCCACCTCGGCGAGCGCGTGCATGTTCACCACGCTGGCGCGCAGCTTCGCGAGCTCGCCCTCGGACTTCTCGGGGTGCTCGGTGTAGAGGCGCTCGGTGATGCTCAGACCGAGAACCGAGTCGCCGAGGAACTCGAGGCGCTCGTTGGTCGGCAAACCACCGTTCTCGTACGCGTACGACCGGTGCGTCAGCGCGAGGCGCAGAAGCTCCGGTCGTACGTCGACACCGAGTGCGGTGAGCAGGCTGGCGTGATCGGCCGAGCCCGCGGTGTCTTTGCTGGCTGTCACGAATCAGACAGCAGCAGTGACCTGGCGGCCCTTGTAGGTGCCGCAGGACGGGCACGCGATGTGCGGGAGGGTCTTCTCACCGCAGGCACGGTTCGGGCAGGTGACCAGGGTCGGCGCGACGGCCTTCCACTGGCTGCGCCGCGACCGGGTGTTGGAACGGGACATCCGGCGCTTGGGAACAGCCACGGCTACTTCTCCTCTGTGTTTTCGCTGGCCACGTGGGCATCGTTTGCCACGGGAGCGGATCGGTCTGGGGTGGTGGAACCCTCAGCGGGGTCGCCGGTGCCGGGCGCCTCTGCGGCGAAACTCGCCAACTTGGCCCAGCGAGGGTCCAGTATCTCATGCCCGTGATCAGGACCCGCAATCGCCATCCGCACACCGCACTCGGGGCACAGGCCCGCGCAGTCCGGGGTGCACAGCGGCTGCAGCGGAAGCTCCAGCCCGATGGCGTCGAGGATCACCGGCTCGAGGTCGATGAGGTCGTCTTCCATGCGGTAGACCTCGTCGTCCTCGGTCGTCTGCTCGGTGGTGCTGTCCGGATACGCGAACAGCTCCGTCAGACGAATCTCGACCTGGTCGTCGAACGGTTCCAGGCAGCGCGAGCACTCCCCCACCGTCGGCCCGGACGCCGTGCCGGTGACCAGCACACCCTCCGAGACGGCCTGCAGCTGCAGGTCGAGTTCCACCGCGGCGTCGGCCGGGATGGCGATCAGATCCAGACCCAGCCGCTCATGGTCGGTGACGGTGCGACGCAGCTCCCGCATGGTCCCCGGCCGACGGCCGAGGCTGCGGACATCCAGCACGAAGCCCGCGTCGGACACAGGACCACTGGTCTTGTGCGGACGCGACGGCGAACCGGAAGCGGCGGGCATCACTGACTCACTTACTTCTGAGGGGATTTGGGCAACCACTCAACAGTACGGCAGGACCCCGTCGGAACTCAAAACGCGGGAGTGCGGTCAGCGCCGGTGCTCGGCGGCGTATTCCGGGTATTCGGCCGCCTGACCGCCGCGCATCTGCTGGCGACCGCGGGTGATCGTGCGCCGCGTGGTGCTCAGCGTCTCCTCCATCGCGGCGAGCCTGCCACCGAAATCGGCCATCTGCTCGTCGACGTAGTCGTCGCATTCGGCGCGGACCCGGTCGGCCTCGGCCTGGGCGTCGTCGATCAGGCGCGCCGACTCGGCGTGCGCGGCCCGCACGACCTCGGTCTGGGCGACCAGCCGGGCCTGCTCGGCCTTGCCGTCGGCGACTGAGCGCTCGTAGGAGTCCTTGCCCGCCTGGATGGCCCGGTCGGCGTCGATCTGGGCGCGGCTGGTCAGTTCGTCGTACTCGGCGTTGCCGTCGGCGATCACCTGCTCGGCCTCGGCCTGCGCGGTCGCGACCAGACGATCGGCGTGCGTGGTGGCCTCGGCGACCATCCGGTCGGCGTGCGCCTTGGCGTCGGCGAGGATGCGGTCGGCCTCGGCGCGGGCGTTCTCGATGGTGGTACGCGCCTGGTCGTTGGCCGAGGTGATGGTGGTCTCGGCGCCGGCGCGGGCGTCGCCGACGATCTTGTCGCGATGATCGAGGACGTCCTGGGCGTCGTCGAGCTCACCGGGCAGGGCGTCGCGGACGTCGTCGAGCAGTTCGAGGACATCGCCGCGCGGCACGATGCAGCTGCGAGTCGGCGGGATGCCGCGCGCCTCTTCGACGATGGCGACCAGTTCGTCGAGTGCTTCGAATACGCGATACATGCTCACTACCCTCCTGCTTGCTCACGGCGAAACCACTACCGCCGTGGCCCAGTGTGCCCGTCGGCGGCGCGTGTTCCGAATGTCGTCGCGGTGTGTCGCGAGAGTGTCCTAGATCGCACAGATATCAAGTGGAGTGAATCCCTCCACTTCCGCTACCATCGGTAGGCACGACAACGCCGTCCGCCGGGAAGCACTGCACGTTTATTGCTGTTGTACTCCTCGACGCTCGTTCATTGCGATCGGAGTCGACCATGACCGTCCTCGAAACACCGAGACCTTCGGTGTCCCACGTCGCGGGCATGTTCACACCCTGGATCGGAACGTTCCCCGCCGTTCCCGCCGCTACACCCGCCCCCGCGGTGCGCCCGCGGGTCGACCGAACCCTCACCTACCTGCGCGGCGACCGCGCGCTCCCCCAGCTCATCCGCTTCGCCCTGGTCGGCGGCTCCAGCAATATCGCCTACGTGCTGCTGTTCTTCGCCATGCACGGCGTCGGCCCGCTGATCGCCAATGTCGCCGGCTCGGTGGTCAGCACCGTGATCGCCAACGAACTGCACCGCCAGCTCACCTTCCACGCCGCAGACCGGGTCACCTGGTTCACGGCGCAATGGGAAGGCGGCGGCCTGGCGCTGCTCGGTCTCGGCATCACGACGGCGGGCCTGGCCGCCCTCGGCGTGTGGGCGCCCGGCCTGGGTGACAGCGTGCAGGCACTCGCCGTCCTCGCCATCACCGCCGCGGTCGGCGGCATGCGGTTCCTGGCTCTGCGCGGCCTGGTCTTCTAGCAGCGACGCGCGGCCGAGCCCGCTAGCCGCGACGCTCGGCCAGGCGGTCGAGCAGGCGCTTGTGCACCGCGGGCGGGAGCATGTCGCTGACGTCGCCACCGTAGGCCGCGACTTCCTTCACCAGGGAGCTGGACAGGAAGCTCAGCGACGGGTTGGTGGCGATGAAGAAGGTGTCGACACCGGCCAGCTTGTGGTTCATCTGGGCCATCTGGAGCTCGTAGCCGAAGTCGCCCGCGTCGCGCAGACCCTTGACGATCGCGCCGACGCCCTCCTGCTTGGCGAAGTCGACCAGCAGACCCTGCCAGGACGCCACGCGCACATTGGGCAGATGGGCGACCGACTCGCGCAGCAGTTCGATGCGCTCGTCGACGGTGAACATGCCCTGCTTCTTGGGGTTCACCATCACGGTGACGATCACCTCGTCGAACTGCGCGGCCGCGCGAGCGAACACGTCGAGGTGACCGTTGGTAACCGGGTCGAAGGAGCCGGGGCACAGTGCTGCAGCCATGGTTCAGACGCTAGCACCGAATTCGGCGAGCTCGATTCTGGTCTCCCCGTACTTGCGGATCTTCAGCGGCGCATAGCCTGCGGGCCAGGCGATTTCGGGTGAGCGGATGGACCGCTCGACGATCACCAGCGCGTCGGGCGCGAGCCAGCCGTTGGCCGCCAGCGCGGTGAGGTCGGCGATCACGTCCTCGGTGCTCACGTCGTACGGCGGGTCGGAGAAGACCACGTCGTAGGGACTCGGCGCGGCGTGCGCCAGCACCGAGCCGACCGTGCCCAGGCGCAGTTCCGCGCCGGGCAGGCCGAGTTCGGCGATATTGGCGCGCACGACCGCGGCCGCCTTGCGGTCGGCCTCGACGAGCAGGGCGTGGGCGGCGCCGCGCGAGAGCGCTTCCAGGCCGAGCGCGCCCGAACCGGCGTACAGGTCCACCACCCGCGCGCCGTCCAGATCCAGGCGCGCGTCGATCGCGCTGAACAGGGCCTCGCGGACCCGGTCCGAGGTGGGCCGGGTACCGGCGGGCGGCACCTTCAGCCGCCGCCCGCCCGCCGTGCCCGCGACGATGCGCGTCATTCCGACTCGCGCGCAGCCAGTTCCACCAGCAGATCGCCGCCCTCGACCTGCTGCACCTTGGCGGTCGCGATCCGGCCGACGATGCCGGCGCGCGGCGCGGTGATCGCCGCCTCCATCTTCATCGCCTCGATGGTGCCGACGGTGTCGCCCGCGTGGATCTCGTCGCCCTCCGACACCGCCAACGTGACGACACCGGCGAACGGCGCCGCGATGTGGCCGGGGTTGTTCTTGTCGGCCTTCTCCGCGGCCGGCACCTCGGAGGCGATCGAGCGGTCCCGCACCGCGACCGGGCGCAGCTGCCCGTTCATGATGCACATGACCGTGCGCATGCCCTTCTCGTCCGGCTCGGAGATCGCCTCCAGCCCGATGAGCAGCGTGACGCCCTTCTCCAGCTGGACGCGGTGCTCCTCGCCGCGGCGCAGACCGTAGAAGAACTGGTTCTCCGACAGGCCGGTGGTGTCGCCGTACTTCTCCCGGTGCGCCTGGAACTCGGCGGTCGGGCCGGGGAACAGCAGGCGGTTGAGGGTGTCGCGACGCTCTTGGGAGGTGCCGTCGAGCCCGGCCTGGTCGGCCGCGGTCAGCGGGGTCTCCGGCTTGGGCTCGTTGCGCCCGGCCAGCGCCTTGCTGCGGAACGGCTCGGGCCAGCCACCGGCGGGCTCGCCCAGTTCGCCGCGCAGGAAGCCGATCACCGAGTCGGGGATGTCGTAGCGGCCCGGATCGGCGGCGAAGTCCTCGATGTCGACACCGGTGCCGACCAGCGCCAGCGCCAGATCACCGACGACCTTCGACGACGGGGTGACCTTGATCAGGCGGCCCAGCAGCCGGTCGGCCGCGGCGTACTTGGCCTCGACCTCCTCGAACCGGTCGCCCAAGCCGAGCGCGATCGCCTGCTGGCGCAGGTTCGACAGCTGACCGCCCGGGATCTCGTGGGTGTACACGCGCCCGGTCGGCGCGGGCAGACCCGACTCGAACGGCGCGTAGACCTTGCGCAGCGCCTCCCAGTACGGCTCCAGATCGCACACGTTCTGCAGGTTCAGGCCGGTGTCGTGCTCGGTATGCGCGGTGGCCGCGACGATGGCCGACAGCGCGGGCTGGGAGGTCGTACCCGCCATCGCGGCCGAGGCGCCGTCGACCGCGTCGGCGCCGGCCTGCCAGGCGGCCAGGTAGGTCGCCAGCTGACCGCCGGGGGTGTCGTGGGTGTGCACGTGCACCGGCAGATCGAAGTTGCCGCGCAGCGCGGTGACCAGCTTCGCTGCCGCGGGCGCGCGCAGCAGGCCAGCCATGTCCTTGATCGCGAGCACGTGCGCGCCCGCGTCGACGATCTGCTCGGCCAGCTTCAGGTAGTAGTCGAGGGTGTAGAGCGACTCGTTCGGGTCGAGCAGGTCGCCGGTGTAGCTGAGCGCGACTTCGGCGATGGCCGTGTTCGTTTCGCGCACGGCGTCGATAGCCGGGCGCATCTGGTCGACATTGTTGAGCGCGTCGAAGATGCGGAAGATGTCGATGCCGGTGGTCGCGGCCTCGGAGACGAACGCGCGGGTGACCTGTTCCGGGTACGGCGTGTAGCCGACGGTGTTGCGACCGCGCAGCAGCATCTGCAGACAGATGTTGGGCACGGCCTCGCGCAGGGCGGCCAGCCGCTCCCACGGGTCCTCGTGCAGGAAGCGCAGCGCCACATCGTAGGTCGCGCCGCCCCACGCCTCGATCGAGAGCAGTTCCGGGGTCAGCCGGGCGACATGCCCGGCGACACCGAGCAGGCCGTTGGTGCGCACCCGGGTCGCCAGCAGCGACTGGTGTGCGTCGCGGAAGGTGGTGTCGGTGACGCCGAGGGCCTTCTGCTCGCGCAGGGCGCGGGCGAAGCCCTCGGGGCCGAGGGCGAGCAGGCGCTGACGCGAGCCGTCCGGCGGCGGCAGCGTCAGGTCGACGGCGGGCAGCTTGTCGTACGGGTACACCGTGGTCGGGCGTTCGCCGTGCGGCTTGTTGACGGTGACGTCGGCCAGGTAGCTCAGGATCTTGGTGCCACGGTCGGCCGAGCCGCGCGAGGTCAGCAGCTCGGGCCGCTCGTCGATGAACGAGGTGGTGACCCGACCCGCCTGGAAGTCCGGGTCGTCGAGCACCGAGAGCAGGAACGGGATGTTGGTCGTGACGCCACGGATGCGGAACTCGGCCAGCGCGCGCCGGGCACGGGCGGCCGCGGCGGGCAGGTCGCGGCCACGGCAGGTCAGCTTGACCAGCATCGAGTCGAAGTAGGCGCCGATCTCCGCGCCGAGGTTCGCGCCGCCGTCGAGACGGATGCCCGCGCCGCCGGGGGTGCGGTAGGCGGTGATGCGGCCGGTGTCGGGGCGGAAGCCGTTGGCCGGGTCCTCGGTGGTGATGCGGCACTGCAGCGCGGCGCCCCGGATCGACACCGTGTCCTGGCTCAGGCCCAGATCGGCCAGGGTCTCCCCGGCGGCGATCCGCAGCTGTGACTGCACCAGGTCGACGTCGGTGATCTCCTCGGTGACCGTGTGCTCGACCTGGATGCGCGGGTTCATCTCGATGAACACGTGCTTGCCGCGCTCGTCGAGCAGGAACTCCACGGTGCCCGCGTTGCTGTAACCGATCTGGCGGGCGAAGGCCACCGCGTCGGCGCAGATGCGTTCGCGCAGTGCGGGATCCAGGTTCGGCGCGGGCGCGAGCTCGATCACCTTCTGGTGGCGGCGCTGCAGCGAGCAGTCGCGCTCGAACAGGTGCATGACGTTGCCGTGCTGGTCGGCCAGGATCTGCACCTCGATGTGGCGCGGATTCACCACGGCCTGCTCGAGGAACACGGTCGGGTCACCGAAGGCCGACTCGGCCTCGCGCGAGGCCGCCTCGATCGACTCGCGCAGCTGCTCGGGCGCGGCGACCCGGCGCATGCCGCGACCACCACCACCGGCGACGGCCTTGACGAAGATCGGGTACTCGAACTCCTGGGCGGCGGCCAGCAGGGCGTCGATGTCGGCGGAGGGTTCGCTGGACTTCAGCACCGGCAGGCCGGCGGCCTTGGCGGCGGCGATGGCGGTGGCCTTGTTGCCCGCCATCTCCAGGACGGCGGCCGAGGGGCCGATGAAGGTGATGCCCTCGCGCTCGCAGGCGGCCGCGAGGTCGGGGTTCTCCGACAGGAAGCCGTAGCCGGGGTAGATCGCGTCGGCGCCGGCGCTCTTGGCCGCGTCGATGATCGCCTCGATGGACAGGTACGCCCGGACCGGGTGCCCTTCCTCGCCGATCTGATACGACTCGGCCGCCTTCAGCCGATGGACGGAGTTGCGGTCCTCATGGGGGAACACCGCGACCGTTCCGATGCCGAGTTCGTACGCCGCGCGGAAGGCGCGAATGGCGATCTCACCACGATTGGCGACCAAGACTTTCGAGAACATTGGACCACGGTACCCGGACGCGACCGCAGGACTGTCACGCAAGGTGGCTTCGCAGCAATCTTCACATCGCACACCCGCCCACCTGCGAAGTTGCGTTCATCGGGCCGTCACATCTCACCGTGGCGGACGCCCGGCGGTGCGCCGCCGAAGCGCAGGTCACGCGGGCCACGCGCGCCGGGGTGGTCGCGACGGTACGCGCTGAGGCCCTATGCTGGGCGACGCAGCTGGTTCGCCTGCGCGGTGGAAGAGTCGGAGCCCCGACCTCCCGCGCCGGTGTCGAAGCCCGGGCACTGTGGTGCCGGGTGAAGAGGGAACCCGGTGGGAATCCGGGACTGTCCCGCAGCGGTATGCAGGAACGACCGCCGTCATCAGCACTGGGCACGACGCCCGGGAAGCGACGGCCAGTAGGTCGGTCGATCACACGACCGGTGCCCGCGAGTCCGAAGACCTGCCGACTGTGCCGGATACGCCGTATCCGGCGGCCACCGCCTCGTGGATCGGGCGCGCGGACCACCTGTGCCGACCTGTCGTGTCTCACGACGGGTCCCGGAGGTGTCGTCGTCGCCCGCGAAAGGCGTCGGCTCTCCCTGCACGACACTGGAGAATCTCCGTGACTGTTTCGCACTCCCCTTTCACCGCAACGGTTCTCGGCCTGCCGCGGGTGGGCCCGCGCCGGGAACTCAAGCGCGCCACCGAGTCCTACTGGGCAGGCCGGCTCGGCGCCGAGGACCTGCACGCCGTCGGCCGCATGCTGCGCACCGTGCAGTTGGCCGCATTGCAGGCGGCCGGACTGGATTCGGTGCCCGTCGGCACCTTCTCCTACTACGACCAGATGCTCGACACCGCCGTCCTGCTCGGTGCGCTGCCGCATCGGGTGACCGACATCGCCGACCCGCTGGACCGCTATTTCGCGGCCGCACGCGGGACCGACACGGTCACGCCGCTGGAGATGACCAAGTGGTTCGACACCAACTACCACTACCTGGTGCCCGAGATCGACGCGGCCACCGTGTTCACGCTGCACCCGGACAAGCTGCTGACCGAACTCGCGGAGGCCATCGCGCTCGGCGTGCCGGCCCGGCCGGTGGTGATCGGCCCGCTGACCTTCCTGAAGCTCGCCAAGTCCACCGACGGCGCGGCGCTGGACCGGCTGCCGGAACTGGTGCCGCTGTACCTGGACCTGCTGGCACGCCTGGCCGAGGCGGGCGCGCAGTGGGTGCAGATCGATGAGCCGGTGCTGGTCACCGACCTGACCGCGGCCGAGATCGGGCTCGTGCGCGAGACCTACACCGCGCTGTCGGCCGCGCCGGACCGGCCCGCGCTCCTGGTCGCCACCTACTTCGGGCACCCCGACGGCGCGCTGGCGGCAGTGGCGGACACCGGCATCGAGGGTGTCGCCCTCGATCTCACCGCGGGCATCGAGGTGTCCGCGATCGCCGCCGTCCCGGCGCTGGCGGGCAAGCTGCTGGTCGCCGGTGTCGTCGACGGCCGCAACATCTGGCGCACCGACCTCGACGCCGCGCTCGACACGCTCGGCGCCCTGGGCACCGGCGTGGCGGTCTCGACCTCGTGCTCCCTGCTGCATGTGCCGTACTCGCTGACCCCGGAGACCGGGCTCGACGACCGGCTTCGCTCGTGGCTGGCATTCGGCGCCGAAAAGGTCGGCGAGGTGCGGGTTCTCGCGACCGCCCTGGCCGAGGGCGCCGCCGCGGTCGGCGACGAGCTGGCCGCGGC
>NZ_JBCGFB010000084.1:0-26740 GCF_038752175.1 Nocardia sp. No.11
CAGCGCGGGCAGCGTCGTCCCGACCGTGGCCGCGACCGCGGTGACCGCGCGGGCCGTCGCCTTCTTGCGCAGCTTGTCCAGCGCGCTCGGCGGCTTGCGTGGGCCCGACGGCGTCCCCGAGCCGCCGGCCAGCAGCGCGAACGACGAGTGCAGGAACATCGTCCCGGGCCGCCCGAAATTGCCGGTGACGATCCACAGCAGCTTGTTCAGGTAGGAGACCAGGGTGGAGTTGGGCGCCTGCTGGATGCCGAGATCCTCGTAGACGCACACGCTCGACGCGGTCGCGATCCGGCGGGCGGCGGCCCTGATCCGGTCGACCTCGACGCCGCTGATGGTGGCGAAGGCGGGAATGTCGATGTCCAGGAACGCCGCCCGGACCTCGTCGTACCCGGCGGTGTGCGCGGCGACGAACTCGGCGTCGACCAGATCCTCCTGGATGATCACCGCGACCAGCGCCGCCATCAGCCAGGCATCACGACCGGGGGCCACCCGCAGGTGGAAGTCGGCCATGGCGGCGGTCTCGCTGACCCGCGGGTCGATCACCACCATCGACCGCGCCGGGTCGCCCGCGACCTGCTTGAGGATCGGCCGTGCCCGCGGGAAACTGTGCGACTGCCAGGGATTCTTGCCGACGAAGACCAGCACCTCGGCATGCTCGAAATCGCCTTTGGTGTGGCCGCCGTAGAGACGTCCGTCGACCCAGATCTCGCCGGTCTTCTCCTGCGCCAGCGCATTCGAGTGATACCCCGACCCGAGCGCGCCCCGCAGCGCGAGCGCGTTGGCCGAGCCCAGGTGATTGCCCTGTCCCCCGCCGCCGTAGAAGAAGATCGTGTCGCCACCGTGCTCGTCGCGCAGTGCGGCCAGCCGCGCGGCGATCTCGTCGAGCGCGGTGTCCCAATCGATCTCGCGGTAGCTGCCGTCGGCCTGCCGCTTCAGCGGGGTGGTCAGGCGATGGGGGCCGTTCTGGTACAGGTCGAGGCGCATCGCCTTCTCGCAGGTGTAGCCCGCCGACGCCGGGTGGGTCTTGTCGCCGCGGATCTTCGTCAGCCTGCGCCCGTCCAGTTCGACGGTGATGCCGCAGTTGCATTCACACAGGACGCACGCGGTCGCCTTCGGCTGCGTTTCCACCATGGGGACATCCTTCGCCGCGGTGACAGAGGTCGCCGTCACACCCGAGTAGTATGCTATGCAACATAACATAGCGGTGGGGCGCTTACCATGACAGTTGCCCGACCCGAGATCGCCGAAGGAGACCGCACCCGTGGGAGCCCGCACCAACACCCGGCAGAAGATGCTCTACAGCGCCGTGGAACTGCTGCGTGAACGCGGTGCGGCCGGGGTGACCGTCGATGCCGTGCTGGCCCGCAGCGGCGCGCCGCGCGGGTCGGTGTATCACCACTTCCCCGGCGGCCGGGCCCAGATCATGACCGAGTCGCTCGCGCTCGCCGGTGACACGATCGGCACGATCATCGATCAGGCGGCGGCGCGCGGATCGCGCACGGCCCTGCGCAGCATCAGCGAGTTCTGGACCTCGATCCTGGCGGCCTCCGATTTCGAGGCGGGCTGCCCGGTGGTCTCCGTGGCGGTGGGCGGCTCCTCCGACGACCGGCATCTGCGCCCGGAGATCGCCGAGATCCTGCGCCGCTGGCATCGCGCGCTGGACGCGGCCCTCGCCGCGGACGGCGTCGAGCCTGCGCGCGCGAGCCGCCTGGCCACGATGGCGATCGCGGCCGTGGAGGGCGCGGTCATCCTCTGCCGGGTCGACCGCTCCACCGAGCCGCTCGACGAGGTCGTCGCCGAGCTCGAGACCATGCTCGGCGCCGCCACCGGCCACGCGCTCTCACAGGTCGAGGACGAGAGTTCCCCCGTCGCACCGTGATACGCACGCGAGAGTCTTGCCCTCGGCGCGCTCGGCGTCGGTGAGCACGGTGTCGCGATGGTCGGGGTCTCCGGCCACCACCCGGACCACGCAGGTCCGGCAGAAGCCCTGACGGCAGGAATAGGGCTGATCGGGCCGGGCGCGCAGAAGGGCGGCGAGCATGGTCTCCTCGGCACCCACGTCGACGACTTCGCCGCTGCCCGCCAGCCGCACGGCGAACGGCCTGCCGTCCACGACGGGCGCGGGCGAGAAACGCTCCGAATGGAATTCGACGCCGTCGCGCTGTCTGACCGCGTTCAGCAGGGCCGCGGTCATCACGGTCGGTCCGCAGCAGTAGACCGCGCTGTCGCCGTCGACGCCGGCGAGCAGTTCCGCGGCGGTGGGGACGCCGTGCTCGGCATCGGTGCGCACCGTGACACGGTCACCGAACTCGGCGATCTCGTCGAGGAACGGCAGGGTCGCGCGGGTGCGGCCGCAGTAGAGCATCGTCCACGGCACGCCGAGCCGGTCGGCGGCCCTGGCCATGGTCAGGATCGGGGTGATGCCGATGCCGCCCGCCACGAAATGCAGTCGGCGCGCGGTGGATCCGCGCCCGGGCGGGGCGAACGGGAAGGCGTTGCGCGGACCACGCACCGTCAGTTCCGCGCCGACCGGCAGCGCGTCGTGCACCTCGATCGACCCGCCACCACCGGTGGGGATGCGGCGCACCGCGATCCGGTAGCCGCCCCGGTCGGCCGGATCGCCACACAGCGAGTACTGCCGGACGCGTCCCGAGGGCAGTTCCAGGTCGATATGCGCGCCCGGCTGCCAGCGCGGCAGGGCGCGCCCCGACGGTGACTCGAGGCGCAGGCTCACCACGTCGGCGTCGGCCGCGACGATCGTCCGCTCGGTCACCCGCACCGGCAAGCGCCGGTCGTCCACCCCGGATTCGAGCCTGCCCCGGTTGATCAGCGTCGACAGGCCCACCTTCGCGGTGGCGATCCGGTCGATCACTCGTGTGGTCGGATCGTGGGCGTGCTTGCCGTAGAGGTCCGGCGGCAGCGTGGCGGGGACGTCGGGCCGGGTCACCGGTGTGCCGCCCTCGCCGCGGGCGACTTGGCCAGATACGCGATCGCCTGCTCGGTCGACCCGACAGTGTTCGGCGAGTAGCGCGGGTTGAACGTCGACAGCGCGCTGATCGCGAGCGCGCGCAGGCGCGGCAGCGCCCCGCGCCGCATCGCGCCGAGGATCCGCCACAGCAGCATCGGATAGCCGATGTTCGGCATGCCGGGGTCCTGGTTGATCAGGTAGCGGGTGCCGCGCAGGATCAGCACGAGCAGGATCGGGATGACGATCATCATCATCACCGCGCGCCGCAGGTAGCCCGCGCCGAAGTAGATCGCCACATCGTGGGCGACATTGCGGTGTTCGACCTCTTCGGCGCCGTGCCAGCGGAACAGGTCGAGCATGCGCGGATCGGCGTGGTGTTTCTCCAAGTCGGCGTTGAGGATCCAGTCGCCGAGCCAGGCGAAGAAGTGCTCGAGGCTGGCGATGAAGGTCAGCCGCTCCACCATCCGCACCTCGGTCGCGGCGGTGCCCGCGTCCCGTTCGCCGAGGGTGTTGCGGAAGACGAATTCCATCTGCCGCACATACGGCGCGGTGTCGATGCCGTGCGCGGCCAGCACCCCGGCCAGCACCTTCTGGTGGGTCTCGGCGTGCATCGACTCCTGGCCGATGAAGCCGAGCATGTCCTCACGCAGCTTGGCGTCCTTCACATACGGCAGCGCCTCGGTGTAGGCCGCGCAGAACATCCGCTCCCCTTCGGGCAGCAGCAGATTCAGCGAGTTGACGACGTGCGAGGCGACCGGTTCGTCCGGCATCCACCGCAGGGCGGTGTCGGTCCAGTCGAACCGCACGTCGCGCGCGTGCAGCGCGACGTGCGCGGCCGGGGTCCGGCGGCGGCGAGACAACTTCATCGGGACTCCTCCGCGGACGCGGTGCGGGCAGCGGCGCCGGCGCGCAGGAAACTGCCGGTGCCCCAGGCGGTGCCGAGCCCGTCGGCGAGCGCGCCGCGCGCGAACACCCGCTTGCCGCCGACGANTCCTCCGCGGACGCGGTGCGGGCAGCGGCGCCGGCGCGCAGGAAACTGCCGGTGCCCCAGGCGGTGCCGAGCCCGTCGGCGAGCGCGCCGCGCGCGAACACCCGCTTGCCGCCGACGACGGTGGCCACGACGGCGTCGTCGTTGCGGTTGACCATGCGGTCCAGCCCGAATTCCGGCAGCGGCGCCTCGTGCAGCTCGTGCACCCGGGCGTCGAGACCGGCGGGATCGAGGACGAGCAGGTCGGCGCGGTCGCCTTCGCGCAGGTGACCGGCATCGATGCGGAACCAGTCGGCCAGTTCACCGGTGAGCCGGTGCACGGCCCGCTCCACACTCAGGAACGGCGTGCCCGCTTCCTGCGCGCGCAGCACGCGTTCGAGCAGGCGCAGCGGATAGTTGTAGAAGGCCATGTTGCGCAGGTGCGCGCCCGCGTCGCCGAAGCCCATCTGCACGCCGCTGCTGGCGGCGAGCTTGTTCAGGTAGCCGGGCCGGTCGTTGGCGATGGTGGTGCGCCAGCGCAGCGCCGAGCCGTGTTCGACGACCAGGTCGAGGTAGGCGTCGACCGGATGCAGCCCACGGTCCTTGCCGACCCGGCCGATCGACTTGCCGACTACCGAGGCGTCGGGGCAGGCGATGATCTCGGCGTCGAAGAAGTCGCGGTGCCAGATACGCGGGGTGAACTTGTTGTCGTACTGGCGGCGGAACCAGCGCCGGTAGGACTCCTCGCGCAGCAGCGCGTTGCGCTCGACCTGGTCCTTCAGGTGCAGCGCGGCCGCGCCGGCGCCGAACTCCTCGAAGACCACCAGATCGATGCCGTCGGCGTACACCGTGAACGGCACCGGCAGGTGCTGCCAGCGGAAGTCGGTGCGTGCGAAGCGGTTCAGCAGCGGCGCGACCGTGAGCATGAACCACACCAGCGGCGGATAGGCCTTGGAGTCGGCGGCCGAGAGCAGCGAGGTACGCAGCGGGCGACGGCCGATTCCCGCGCTGGCCAGGAAGAACTTGGCGATGTTCGGGCGCAGGCTCACCGTCGGCGCGCTCTGCAGGATGCGGCGGTGGCGGCGCAGCACCCGATTGAGCGCGCGCACCTCCTTGCCGCGCGCGTAGGTCGAGGGCAGCGAGCGCGAGCGGTACTCGTCGCCGTCGATCTTGTCGAGCGGGTTCGACATCGACGACAGACCGAGGAAGCCCGCCGCGATCGCCTCGCCGAGCAGTTCCTGCATCCGCTCGATCTCGGCGGCGGTCGGTTCGGTGTCGCGGGTGACGGCGCGACCGAGCCCGAGCACATGGGTGCGCAGATCCGAATGCCCCAGGAACGCCGCGATATTCGGCCCGAGCGGCAGTTCGTCGATCGCCTTGGCGTATTCGGCCGGACCCGACCAGGTCCGGACGCGGTCGAGGGTGTCGTAGACCGCATCGCGCGGCACGGCCTCGACCCGGCTGAAGATGTCGGCGCAGTCGGTGTTGGAGGCCAGCACCGTCGACAGCGAGCAGTTGCCGATGACGACGGTGGTGACACCGTGGCGCAGCGACTCCGACAGTTCCGGCTTGATCAGCACCTCGGCGTCGTAGTGGGTGTGCACGTCGACGAAGCCGGGCAGGACCCATTTGCCGTCGGCGTCGATCACCTCGGTGCCGGGGCCGACGGGCAGCGGCTCGGCCGACACCCGCCGCACCACACCGCCGGTGATGCCGAGGTGGCGCCGTCGCGCGGGCGCTCCGGTGCCGTCGAACCAGGTGCCGCCGGTGATGACGAGATCGAAATCGGTCATGGGAGAACTACTTTCCGGTGTCGATCGAGTGCGCCGTGATGAACTTGTCCGCGTAGTCCGCGATCGCGCCGGGGTCGGCGAAGGGCAGCCAGTGGCCGCGCGGCAGGTCGTGGCGGATCAGTTCGTCGGCCCAGTCCTCGTAGCCGTCGTAGCCGGCCGGGCGCACGGCGATATCGCGGGTGTTGACGATCAGCTGCACGGGCACCGCGGTGCGGCGGTCGCGCGGGGAGAACATCCGGGGCAGGATGTTGGCCTTGTAGAAGCGCAGGCCCGAGACCATGTCGCGGCGCAGGGTCGCGGCCACGGTGACCTGCTCGGGCCGGATGCCCTCGACCAGGCGCAGGAACAGCCGCCACATCCGCGCCGAGCCGGCGACCCGGAAGAACAGGCCGGGCAGCACCGGCAGCATGAAGAACCCGGTGTAGGCCGAGGACAGGCCCTGAGCCAGCGTGTTCCACGCCGCGCGCGGGGTCGGCGTGCGCAGCGGCGCCCGCAGGAATTTGCCGAGATGGTCGAGATTGGGGCCGGAGATCGAGGTGAACGAGGCGACGAATTCGTCGGCGCCGTGCTCGCACACCGCCTCCCAGACCTGGACCGAGCCCCAGTCGTGCGCGACGACGTGCACCGGCTGTTCCGGGCTGAGCTGATCGACGACGGCGAAGAAGTCGGTCGCGAGCCGGTCGAGGCGATACGCCGACACCGCGCGCGGCGCGCTGGACTCGCCGTACCCGCGAGTGTCGTAAGCGAGCACGCGGTATCGGTCCGCCAGCAGCGCGATCACGCCGTCCCACAGGTGGTGGGTGTCCGGCCAGCCGTGCACCAGTACCACGGGTACACCGTCGGGCGGTCCGTACTCGAAGACGGCGAGTTCGATGTCACCGTTGCCGACCCGATGCTGTCGCCGTGGTTCGGGTCGGACACTGGGCTGATGGTCGAGGTGAGCCGCCATGGGAATTCCTTCTGGACGCGTGCGCCACTGCACGATGTACTCCGGGTTCTCTTTCACGGTACCGCCGGTACCGTCGGTGAGTTTCCAGGGCGGGCGGCGGTCCTGTCAAGGACGGCTGTGATCGCGGCGGGGTCGGCGCGGCTGGAACTGCCGGTATGCTGCCGATACGGCATCGGGCGACGCGGAGAGAACAAAGGACATGTCGATGACATCGGGGCGTTCGGCCGCGCGGATCCTCTCGCGCGACGATGTCGTCCGCGGGGCGATCCGCGCCATCGGCCGCGACGGCGCGCAGGTGACCATGGGGGCGATCGCGGCCGAAGTGGGCGTCGCGAAGCCACGGCTGTACCGGATGTTCACCGACAAGTCCGACCTGGACCGGGCGGTCGCGGACTGGCTGGTCGACCAGATCTACCGGGCGGTGGCGCCGGATCTGTCACTGATGATGCAGACCCGCAGGGCGACCGTGCACCAGTTCCTGACCGCCGCCACCGAGGTCGTGCTCACCCACCCGAACGTGTTCCGCTACGTCGCGATCACCCAGAGCATCCCGCCCGGCGACGGCTCGGCCCGCCCGCTCGACGTGGGCAGGCGGCTGTCCGGCGACCTCGCCGAACGCACCAGAACGCTCTTCGCCGCGGTCGGGCTGGACACCGACGGCGTCGATCACCTGGCCCGTGGCATCGTCGGCTTCCTCGTCGCGGTCACCGACCTGTGGCTCGACGTACCGGGCACCCCGGATCCCACCGCCACCCAGGAATTCATCGAGCGCAGCACCGACTCGGTCTGTCAGCTCCTGGACGGCTTTCTGCGCGGCAAGGGCGTCACCGTCGACCCAGATCAGCCCGTCGTCGAAACCCTCGCCGCGATCTCCCAGGGTCTCCCCCAGGCTTGATGCCGCGCTCAGCCGCGCTGGTGGCGGCTCTCGTAGGCGGCGCGCTCGGCGTCGGCGCGGCGGCGTTCGGCCTCGTCGGCCAGTTCCGGATCGAAGCCGTGGCTGACCAGACGGTGACGCCGGTAGACATAGACCAGGGCGACGGTGAAGTAGACCAGCGGCAGATAGAGCAGGGCCATCATCGACAGCCCCATCCAGAGCGGGCCCGGGACCAGCAGGAACAGGCACAGGATCGGCAGGACGGGCAGCAGGAAGCGCATCAGGTAGCGGCGGGTGGCGCCGGGACCGGTCAGGTCGGCCAGGACCCAGTCCGACATCGAGGGCGGCAGGGTGCCGCCGGTGACGTAGCGCACGCGCTGCCAGAGATTGGGGGTCGAGGCGGTCATTGGTGCTCCCTCACGTCCGATGCGCGTCGCGCGGCCGCGTTGACCCGGCCGAGGACATCGCGCAATTCTTCCAGATCGGCCAGACTCACGCTCAGCCGGTCGACGACGGCGGGCGGGATCTGTTCGGCCTGCCGACGCAGGTCACGACCCGCGTCGGTGAGATCGATGTGCAGCGTCCGCTCGTCGTGCGGATCACGGCGGCGAGTGATGAGACCGGCCGACTCGAGCCGCTTGAGCAGCGGCGACAGCGTCGCCGAGTCGAGCTGGATCGCCTCGGCGACCGCCTTGACCGACATCGGCGCCTCGCCCCACAGGGCCAGCATCACCAAGTACTGCGGATGGGTCAGGCCGAGCGGTTCGAGCAGCGGCCGGTAGACCGCCAGCACCGATCGGTTGGCCACCGCCAGGGCGAAACACACCTGCCGGTCGAGCCGCAACGGGTCGTCGAGCTCCTGCATGGTCCACCGCCTTCCTTCGTCCACACACTATTGTGCCACTAATAGTTAGTGCAATAACTATTAGTGGCGTCACAGACCGTGCGGCCGAGGGCGCTGCTGGTCAGTCCTCGTCGACGAGCGGCTCCCCGGCGGCGGCGCGACGGACCTTCTCGCGGCCGTTGTCCTCCTCGGTACGACCCTGGCGCCAGTAGCCGGTGAAGGTGATCGCGCGCTTATCGAAACCACGGTCGCGCACGAGGTTGCGCCGAGCGAGCTTCACCAGCTCGGCCTCGCCGGAGATCCACGCGTAGGGCACCGCCGCCGGAAGCTCGGCGGAGCACACCGCGTCCACCAAGGCCGCGCCGTGCGGGCGATCGCCGCGATGCACCCACTGGACGCGCACGTCACCGCGCGTGTCGAACCGCTGCTCGTCGGTCGGTCCGGCGACCTCGATGAACGCGCGCACCGACGCCGCGACGTCGAGGCGTTCGACTATCGCGCCGATGGCCGGAATCGCGGTCTCGTCACCGATCAGCAACTGCCAGGCGGGATCCGGCGGCGGAGCGTAAAGCGCGTGCGGCGGGCACAGCAGCCCGATCTCGTCGCCGGGCGCCGCGGTCGACGCCCAGTCGGAGGCGGGGCCGGCGTGCTCGGCGTGCAGCGCGAAATCGATGTCCAGCTCACCGATCTCGGGTCGTTGCGCCCGGATGGTGTAGGTGCGCATCGGCGGGCGGATCTCGTCGGGCATGGCGAGATACCGCTGATACCAACTCATCACGCTGCCGGAGTCGTCCAGCGGCGGCGGCACGACGGGGCGCGACTGGCCGGGCAGCGGGAAGAACAGCTTCGTGTACTGATCCGGCCCGGTGTCGCCGAGCGCGGCCGGATGCGCACAGCGGAGGGTGATGCGCACCATGCGCGGGGTCAGCCGCACCGTGCGGCACACCCGCAGCGGCGCGTAGACCATGGTCGGACGGGACACAGTCTCGATTGCCATTAGGCAAGGCTAACCTATCAAATGGCAACCGGGCACTCCCTAGTCGATCGCGAGCCCCGAGATGAGCTGCTCGATGACCCCACGAACGGCCGTCATGTCCTCCGCGTCGCCGGAATTCGCGAGGTACTGCGCCGCCTCGTCCAGCGCACCCACCACCACCAGCGCCAGCGGCCGCACCGGCTGCTCGCGGATCCGCCCGGCGGCCATCGCCCCGGCCAGCGCGTTCTCCACCAGCCCGATCGTGTGCCGCAACTCGATCTCGCGCCACCGGCTCCACCCGAGCACCGCGGGCGCGTCCAGCAGCGCGATCCGCTGCACCTCGGAGGTGGTCGAGGCCTGCAACCACGCCAGGCAGCCGACGATCAGGCTCGCGATCGGATCCGCTTCGCGCGCCGCGGCGACCGCGCCGGCGATCACCTCGACCAGGCTGCGTTCGAGATCCTCGAAGACCGCTTCGAACAGATCCTTCTTCTCGGCGAACTGGTGATACAGCGCGCCACGACTGACCCCGGCGGCCTCGGCGACCGCGATGGTGCTGACCGCGCCATAACCGTACTGCCCGAACAATTCTCGCCCGGCACGGATCACCGCGGCGCGCGTGGCGGCCGAGCGCTCGGCTTGGGTACGGCGATCAGGGTTCATGGCGACGTCGAAGTCTAGGGCAGCACGACGGCCGCGGCCGATCGAGGCCCTTCGCCCCTTGACCGGTCATCCATCGTCCGGGAACATACAGTCATCCTGTTTGTATCTTAGAAGGGGCCGGCCACCATGTCCGATGCCACCAAGGATCTGTTCGAGCGCTATCACGCCTGCTGGGCCGACCGCGACCCCGATCGCATCGTCGCCCTGCACACGACCGATTCGATCTTCCACCTGCATTCCGGCGGCGCGCCTGCGCACGGGCGGGCCGAGATCCGCACCGCCGCGGCACAAACCTTCGCCCTGGTTCCCGATCTGACGTTCACCCAGGTCGATCTCCGGGTCGGCGACGACTTCTGGGTGGTGCGCTGGAAGCTGTCCGGCACCTCCGTCACCGGCGGCACCGTCGACGTGGACATCGCGGACATGGTGCTGGTCGAGGACGGCGCGGTGAAGGAGAAGCACACCTACGTGGACGGGGTCGCCATGCAGGCCGCCCTGGCCGCGCCCGCCGAGATCTCCTGAGCCACGGGGTATTCGCCGGTGGGTCCGCCCCGCCGGCGACACTCGTCAGTGCTGCTGGTTCGCGTGCTCGATCGCCGAAAGCACCGCGGCGGTGACGGTTTCGGGGGCTTCCACCATGACCAGGTGCCCGGCGTCGTCGACGACGATGTCGCGCACCGGCCGCAGCGTCGTGTTCAGCCGCGCGCCCGCGGGGGCCGAGAGTACCCGGTTGCGCGCGCCCCAGACGGTGGTGATCGGCGGGAAGTCCGGCGGCGGGACGAACTCGTCGAGGATGGCCAGGCGCGGGATCTCCCGGGCGATCGCGGCGGTCACCATCAGCCTGCGCGGCTCGGTCCAGCTCGACCGCAGATGCCGGGCGGTCTCGTCGGTGTGCGCGCCGCCCGCGCCGAGTTGCTCGGCCACGATCAGCCCGGCGATCGGGCCGGGGATGCGCACCATCGACAGCAGCGAGTCCAGGCGTACGTGCTTGCCCACCAGCGCCGCCCAGCCGGTCCTGGTCGGTTTCACCGTGGCCGGGGTCAGCGGGCTGCTGAGCACCAGCGACCGCACCAGGTCCGGACGCGCCTGGGTGAACAGCAGCGACAGCGCGCTGCCGAAGCAGTGCCCGACCAGCGTGACCTCGCGCAGATCCAGTGCGGCGAAGACCGCCTCGACCATGGCGAGGTAGTTCTCCAGGGTGTAGCCGTCGTCGGGGGCGTCCGATGCGCCGTAGCCGATCAGGTCGATCGCGACGACCCGGTGCGAGGACCGCAAGGCCTCGTACTGCGCCCGCCAGATGGTGCGATCGCCGCCGAGATTGTGCAGGAAGACGATCGCCGGACCCGATCCCGCCACGTCATAGGCGATCGAGGTTCCACCGATATCGAGACGTGGCATCCGCGATGCCTCCTTCCCCACACCACATCGTCGTGGTGTGGTCACGGTAACTCGAGGCAGACGGCCGATTCGGGCGAACTCTCAGACCGGCAGCAGGCCGTCGGACACCAATTGATCACGGATGGCCTCGGTGAGCTGTTCGGTCAACGGGTCCAGCGGGGTCGCCGGCAGCGGCAGCCCGTCCTCCACGCGCGTCTGGACGAGGGCGTGCGCCAGGGCGAGGAACTCCCCGGATCGGACCGTGCCCCAGGTCCTGGCCACGATCGCGCGGGTCGAGGGCGTCGGGTGCACGGGGCGCCGCCGCCACCGGTGCAGGTCGGTGTGGACCGCGGCATTGAGGCGGCGGTCGGCCGCGAGGTACTCGACGCGGTGCCGCTCCGCGATCGCCTCGGGCGACACCCGCGGATAGAGGTACTCGCACAGCACGGCGTGGCGGGCGTCCTCGCGCGCGGTGTTCCGCAGGGCGGCGACGGTGCGCGGTGACGGTAGCCCACTGCCGTGGACGGCACGCCAGTCGGCGCGCAGATCGTCGAGGATGCGGGCTTCGGCGACGGCCACGCGGCCGGTGAGTTCGGCGGCCTCGGCATCGATGCGGGCAGCGCGGGCGGAGGCCGTGAATTCGGCGCCGCCGAGCCAATTCTCGTGAATTCGGGCCACTTCGGACCGAATATAGGGGTCGATATTCCGGCGCGAGGGCCTCGGCCTGCATTCCTGCGCGGCTCTGTTCCGATGATTCTCCGGTGCGTTCATTGCGATTCCCCAGTAGTGCGTCGATCGATCCGGGAATCACCTTCCCAGGGCTCCACCATCGGTGCCCTCGTCCCGGACCGCACACGGTTCGGTGCAACGCTGTGGGCATTCACAGCGGACCACGCCGGAATTACGGCTTCGGCAGGCCCAGCTGCGCGCAGGCGCGCAGCGCCACCTCGATGTCTAGCCTGCGCTCGGCGAGCGGATGCCCCAGCAGCTCTTCGGCTTTGCGCACCCGGTAGTGCACGGTGTTCTTGTGCACGTGCAGCCGGGCCGCGGCGTCGGTGTAGCTGCCGCGCGCGTCGAGGAACGCCCGGACCGTCTCGCGCAGCCGCGCGGCCGCCTCGTCCTCGGCCATCAGTCCGCCCAGCACCCGGCTCGCCCACTCCTGCACCGCGGGCACGCGGTCGGTGAACAGTGCCGACAGCGCCACGTCGGCGTATCCGGTGAGCCCGTGCGTGCGGGTGGCCAACGCGACGGTGCGGGCCCGCTGCGCGTCCCGGCAGGTCTGGCGGAAGCCCTCCAGGCCGGTGGCCGGATCACCCAGGGCCACCGACAGGTTCGGGTGCGCGCGCAGATCGCGGACCAGGCCCTCGGTGTCGAGCACCGGCTTGCCCGCCGAGGAGATCCAGACCCACCGGCTGTAGTCGTCGACCTCGACGGTCATCGGGGTCTTGCCGGTGGCGGCGGCCACCAGCGCGGTCCCCGCGCGCAGGACCGCGCCGGGGTCACGCGTGCCCGGCGGGGTCCACAGCACCGCGAACTGCTGCCAGCCACGCAGCGAGACGCCCAGCATCTGCTCGGCCGAGGCCACATCCAGATCGTCGGCGTCGAGCACCGCGCGGACCTGAGCGGCGCGGGCGGCATCGGTGCGCGCGTCCCAGCGACGGCGTTCGCTCTCGTAGATGTCGATCAGGCCCTCGATCACCTGATCGATGTAGCCGTTGACGAGGTCGGCGATGCGGGCGGCGGTGGCCAGGGCGACGTCGGTGGGCGGGTTCAGTTCGGTCAGCAGGGTCATCGTCCACTGCACGAACATGTGCTCGCCGAGCCGGTAGGCGCGCAGCAGCGCTTCCAGCGACAGGTCGTGCTGGGCGAAGCGGCGCGCGTATTCGGCGGCGGCGGGCGGCACGGTGATGTCGTCGAGGCCGATGGCCAGGGTGAGCATGTCCAGGATCGCGGCGAGGTTGGACTCGGTGCTGGCCACCATCAGCCTGCGCACCTCGTCGTCGTGCCGGAATTCCGGGATGACCTCGACGAACATCGAGGTCATCGTCGGCGCCAGCCGGTCCAGGTCCGCCTTGATCCGGCCCGCCACCGCACGGACGAGGGGATCGTTGTCGTCGGCCATGGCCGCAGACAGTACCCCCGGCGGCCCACCGGACGGCGCTGTTTGTGCTCGTGGCACAACACCGCGCCGCAATGCTGGGCCGCGGGCCCGTAGGCGGCGCCGGATCCGGCCCCTACCTTGGGACATGTAATCCAGATCACATCCGTCACGGTGAGGAATCATGCGACACATCGCCGAATTGCCCGAGGTCAGAGCCACCACCGATCCGCACGGACACGCCGTGGCCGACGACGCGACCAGCCTGTCGAACGCGCAGTTCCACGCGCGGGTCGAGGCCGCCGCGTCGGTGCTGCACCGGGCGGGTGTGCGGGCCGACGACGTCGTCGCCGTCGTGCTGCCCAACCGGGTGGAACTCGTGGTGATCCTGTTCGCCGCCTGGCGGCTCGGCGCCGCGGTCACGCCCGTCAATCCCGGGCTCACCGATGACGACATCCGGTACCAGATCCAGGATTCGGGCGCCGAGGTCGTGATCGGCGAGCCCGGGCGGGCGGGTATCACCCTCGATGTCGCCGACCTCGCCCGGTCCGCGGGCCCGGTCGCCGTCGCGGCGCCCATCAACAGCCTGGCGTTGATCATCTACACCAGCGGCACCACCGGCAGGCCCAAGGGCGTGCTGCTCGGTCACGAGAACCTCGCCGCCATGTGCACGATGATCATCGGCGCGCTCGGCCTGGACGCGACCGACCACAGCCTGCTGATCCTGCCGCTGTTCCACGTCAACGGCATCGTGGTCAGCGTGCTGTCGCCGCTGCTGGCGGGCGGACGCACCACCATCGCGGGCCGGTTCTCCGCGTCCGGGTTCGTCGACACCGTCGCCCGGATCCGGCCCACCTATTTCTCGGCGGTGCCCGCGATCTACGCGATGCTGGTGGCCCAGCCCGACGGCGAGCACCCCGACACGTCCTCACTGCGGCTGGCGATCTGCGGCGCGGCACCCATGCCGGCCGAGCTCATCGATCGCTTCCAGCGGCGCTACGGCGTGCCGATCGTCGAGGGCTACGGCCTGTCCGAGGGCACCTGCGCGTCCACCCTGAATCCGGTGGTGGGACAGCGCAAACCGGGCACGGTCGGTCTCCCGCTGCCCGGTCAGACGGTGGCGATCATGGATCCCGAGGGCGCGCTGTCGGCACCCGGCGAACCCGGTGAGGTCGTCGTCCGCGGGCCGAATGTCATGCGGGGCTATCTCGGCAAGCCCGCCGAGACCGCGGCCACCGTCGTGGACGGGTGGCTGCGCACCGGCGATGTCGGCTACTTCGACGCCGACGGTTACCTGGTCCTGGTCGACCGGATCAAGGACATGATCATCCGCGGCGGCGAGAACCTGTACCCCAAGGAGATCGAGAACGCCCTCTACCGGCACCCGGCGGTCCACGAGGCCGCGGTCGTCGGGGTGCCCGACCCCGTGCTCGGCGAGGTGCCGGTCGCCCATGTGGTGGCCGCGCCGCGGGCCACCGTCACCGCCGAGGAGCTCACCGAGCACTGCCGGGCGGAGCTGGCCGCGTTCAAGGTGCCCGCCGCGATCGTGCTCACGGCCGAGATGCCGCGTAATCCGGTCGGCAAGATCGACAAGAAGCAGCTGCGGATACTCGCCACGCGCGGCTGAGCGCCACTGCGCCGCAATTCGATTCGAACGAAAGTCGGACTTTCGGTCGCGGTCCGCCGCGCCCGCGAGCAGAAGGAAAGGAACAGCGCCATGGGCTTCAAGACGGGAGATTTCCCGCCGGTGGATACCGAGACATTTCTGGATCTGCCATTGCGCGAACGTGTTCGGACGCTGGCGTTGCACTGGGCCGAATACGGCTTCGGCACGCCGAAGATGATCCACACCATCTACATCATGAAATTGCTGGTGCTCTACATGCTCGGCGGCGTCCTGGTGGCGACCGCGACGTCGGGCACCGGGCCGTTCTGGGATATCGCGCAGTGGTGGAACCAGCCGATCGTCTACCAGAAGCTGGTCCTGTGGACGGTGCTGCTCGAGGCGATCGGTGTCGCCGGTTCCTGGGGGCCGCTGGCGGGCAAGTTCAAGCCGATGACCGGCGGCGCGCTGTATTTCGCCCGGCGCGGCAGCATCAGGCTGCGGCCGTGGCATCGGGTGCCGTTCACCGACGGCAACTCCCGCACCCTGCTCGACGTGGGTCTCTATCTCGGCTTCCTCGCGTCCCTGCTGGTCGCGCTGCTGGCACCGGGCAAGACCACCGCGTCACTGCTGGAAGCCCTGCCGGACAACACGTCCGGGCTGGTGCGGCCCGCCCTGCTGATCGCGCCGATCGTGCTGTACGTGCTGTGCGGCCTGCGCGACAAGACGATCTTCCTGGCGGCCCGGGGCGAGCAGTACCTGCCCGCGCTGCTGTTCTTCGCGGTGCTGCCGTTCACCGACATGATCATCGCGGCGAAGCTGCTGATCGTGATCGTGTGGGTCGGCGCCGGGGTGTCCAAATTCGGCAAGCACTTCACCAATGTGGTGCCGCCGATGGTGTCCAACAGCCCGTCGATGCCGTTCCGGTCGATCAAGCGCGCGCACTACCGCGACTTCCCGCACGACATCCGCCCGTCGGGGCTGGCCTCGTTCATGGCCCACGTCGGCGGCACCACCGTCGAGGTGGTCACCCCGATCGTGCTGCTGTTCACCACCAACCACTGGCTGAACCTGGCCGGCGTCGCGATGATGGTGATCTTCCACCTGTTCATCACCTCGACCTTCCCGCTGGCGGTGCCGCTGGAGTGGAACATCCTGTTCGCCTACCTGACCGTGTTCCTGTTCCTCGGCTTCCCGAACTCGGCGGGCTACGGCGTGTTCGACATGTCCTCGCCGTGGCTGACGGTGGCGATCGCGGCGGGTCTCGCGTTATTCCCGGTGCTGGGCAATCTGCGCCCGGATCTGGTGTCGTTCCTGCCGTCCATGCGCCAGTACGCGGGCAACTGGGCCTCGGCGCTGTGGGCCTTCTCCCCCGGCGCGGAGGCGAAGCTCAACACCATCGCGCACCGGCCCGCCGACAACCAGATCGACCAACTGCTGGCCATGGGCTACCCGCCGGAGGTCGCCGAGATCACCATGCAGCAGACCATCGCCTGGCGGTCGATGCACAGTCAGGGCCGCGGCCTGTTCTCGCTGCTGTACAAGCACGTTCCCGCGCTGGACAGCTGGACGGTGCGCGAGGCCGAGTTCGCCTGTAACTCGCTGATCGGCTTCAATTTCGGCGACGGTCACCTGCACAACCTCGATCTGATCGACGCGGTGCAAGCCCGGGTCGGGTTCGCACCGGGAGAATGGATCGTGGTGTGGGTGGAGTCGCAGCCGATCCACCGCGGCACCCAGCAGTACATGGTGGTCGACGCCGCGCTCGGCGTGCTCGAGCGCGGTACCTGGGAGGTCGCCGACGCGGTGGCCGCGCTGCCGTGGCTGCCGGACGGCCCCATCCCGCACCGGGTGACCTGGCGACGCGAAGACGTCACCGGCACGATCACCCCGCAGCACGACACCGCGGCCCAGTCGGCCGAGTAGGAGAGGACGAGTCGATGACGACGGCGACAGTGGTCGGTAGCGGCCCCAACGGGTTGGCCGCGGCCATCACCCTGGCCATGGCCGGGGTGGCGGTGACGGTGCTCGAGGCGGCGGACACGATCGGTGGCGGTACCCGCTCGAGCGAGGCGATCGTGCCCGGTCTGCTGCACGACCACTGCTCGGCCATCCACCCGATGGCCGTGGGGTCGCCGTTCCTGCGGCGGATCGATCTCGAGCGATACGGTCTGCGCTGGGCGTGGGCCGACCTCGACTGCGTACATCCGCTCGACGACGGCAGCGCCGGGGTCCTGCACCGGTCGGTCACCGAGACCGCCGCCGGTCTCGGCGCCGACGAACGGCTGTGGCGCGCCCTGTTCGAGCGGACGGTCGCCGGCTACGACGAGACCGGCGCCGACATCATGCGGCCGCTGCTGCGGCTCCCCCGGCATCCGTTCCGGCTGGCGCGCTTCGGCATTCCCGCGACGGCGCCCGCGTCCGTGCTGGCGCGGGCCTTCCGCACCGAACCCGGGCGGGCCCTGTTCGGCGGTGTCGCCGCGCACGCGTTCCATCCGCTAGAACGGCCGCTGAGCGCGAGTATCGGGCTCGGCATTCTGACCGCGGGACACCGCTACGGCTGGGCGGTGGCCGTCGGCGGCTCACAGCGGATCGCCGACGGCATGGTGGCCGTCCTGGCCGATCACGGCGGCAAGGTCGAGACCGGGGTGCGGGTGCGGTCGGCCGCCGACCTGCCCGCCTCCGACATCACCGTCTGGGATGTCGCGCCGACCGCGGTCGCCGAGATCCTCGGCGACCGGCTGCCCGTCCGGGTCGCCCGCGCCTATCGTCGATTCCGGTACGGCCCCGGCGCTTTCAAGGTCGACTTCGCCGTCGAGGGCGGCGTCCCGTGGACGGTCGAGGCGGCCCGCCGGGCGGGCACCGTGCATCTCGGGGGCTCGTTCGCCGAGATCGCGGCGGGCGAGCGCGACATCCACGCGGGCCGGATGCCGCAACGCCCGTTCGTCCTGGTCGGCCAGCAGTACCTCGCCGATCCGCAGCGGTCGGTGGGCTCGGTCCACCCGGTGTGGACCTACGCCCACGTCCCCCGCGGCTACACCGGCGACGCCACCGAGGCGATCATCGCCCAGCTCGAACGCTTCGCCCCCGGTTTCCGCGACCGGGTGGTCGGCTCCACCACCCGCACCACCACGGAGTTCGCCGACTACAACCCCAACTACGTCGGCGGCAACATCATGACCGGCGCCAAGGACATCTCCCAGCTGGTCTTCGGCCCACGAAAAACACTGCAGCCGTACGACATCGGTCTCCCCGGCCACTACCTGTGCTCGGCGGCGACCCCACCGGGGCCGGGCGCGCACGGCATGTGTGGCGCCAACGCGGCCGAGCGGGCACTGCGCCGCCTCCGCTGACCGCGCGGCACTCCGATCGGCCTCCGGGCACGCCGGCGGCGGCGCAGGCCCCCACCGCCGACGAGTGGTCGGCCCAGTCCGCGGAGCCTTCCTTGTCGGACGATCGACCTGGAGTTCGGCAACCCTGGCGTCGACCGTTTCCGCAGGTGGTAGGTTCGGTTGCCAGCCCATAGCTGGTTGCCGATCCCACTCGGTCAGGAGGTGGTCAGCCGACATGTCCCGCGCATTCGCCGCGCGCTGGGCCGCGCAGCTACTCGCCGCCGCCGACGACACCGCGCCCCCGGAGCGGCTCGTGGCCGAGCTCGCGGCCTGGACCGATCGACTGCTGGCCGCCCTCGCCACCGGGCGTCCCGATCCCGCCGTCGCCGAGCGGGCCGGAGCCGCCGTGCACGACCTCGGCTGCGCCGATCCGGTGGCCATCGCCCGGTCGATGCCGATCCTGCAGGCCATGACCGAGGCGACCGGCGCCGATACGGCGGCGTTCGGCACCCTCGCGGGTGGATTCGGGCAGGGCTTCGCGCGGGCACTGGCGCAGGCGGCCACGCCCGCTACCGAGGGGCTGGAGGCGGCGTTCCGGCACGCGTCCATCGCCATCTCCATCGGCGACGCCTACGGCAACATCATCAACGCCAATCCCGCCTTCGAGCGGCTGACCGGCAAGACCCTGGCCGAGCTCCAGGGCACCTCGGGCTTCGATCTGGCCGAGGAGGAGGTGCACCAGGCCAGGGAGCGCGTCCACGGCGAACTCGAACGCTCCGAGACCGGCACCATCCGGATCGAAGGCGAATACGTGCGCCCCGACGGTAGCGAAGGCTGGGCGAACTGGACGGTCACCCGGTGCGTCTCCGCCTCCGGCGGCAGCTACCTGCTCGGCTTCGGCGAGGACACCACCGAGCGGCGTACCACCACCGAACGCCTGCACTGGCAGGCCCACCACGACCCACTCACCGCCCTGGCCAACCGCAGGCATCTGCTCGCCCAGCTCGACACCCTGATCACCGAGGCGGCGCCGGACGACATCGCCGCGGTGTGCGCGCTGGACATGGACGGCTTCAAGGAGATCAACGACGCCTTCGGGCACACCGTCGGCGACAGCCTGCTCATCGAGGTCGCCGCGCGCATGCAGGCCTGCCTCGATCCCGAGACCGATGTGCTCGCGCGTATCGGTGGCGACGAGTTCATCGCGGTGCTGCCACCCCCGGCCGACGAGGCACGCATCCAGCGCACCGTCGATCTGCTCCACGCCGCCGTCGACGAACCCTTCGTGGTCGCCGAGCACGAGATCCAGATCACCATCAGCCTCGGCGCGATCTTCGCGCGGATCGCCGGCGCCGAGCCCCGCGACCTGCTGACCGCCGCCGACAACTGCCTCTACGCGGCCAAGGCACTCGGCAAGAACCGCTGGATCCTGCGGCACTGGGATCCGGTCGGCACCGGTTCCTGATCGATCCCCCAGAGGTGGTGCGGCGCAACGGGTCTGCGGGATCCGTCGGCCACACCACCGACACGAACACTATCAATAATGTTGCACAGCAACATAATTCGAGTTCGCGGGAAACGCCTCCCGGCTAGGGGTTCATGCGGTAGGCGCCGGCCAGCGAGCGGGCCTCGGTGAGCACCCGGTCGAAGCGCGCGTCGTCGACGACGGGCCGACGGACCAGGTCGAGCGCGCGGCGCTGCTGGGCGGGCGTCGCGGTGGGCTTGTTGTGCAGCGTCACCGCGTTCGCGGAGAAGGTGCGCACGAAGCCGTCGAAGATCTGGTCGAGCACCGAGGCGTCGGTGCCGTCGATGCGCGCCTGTTCCAAGATCAGCTGAGCGTAGGGCACCGCGGTGAACAACTCGCCGAGGGCGAACAGGAAGTCGACATCCTGGCGCTGCGCGGCCGTCGGCCCCGCCGCGGCCAGCAGGCCCTGCAGCGCGCGCACCTGCTCCAGGAACACCGCCACGTTCGGCACGTCGCGGAAGCCCTCGAAGACCGGCCGCCAGTCGGCGAAGCGGATCCGGCCGAGGCCACTGCTCGGCCCCTGGCGGAACAGGAACTCGTCGTCGGCGGGGTCGCGCCGGGTCGGCACCGGAGCGTAGCCGGCACTGGCGAATTCGGCGCGCAGCGGCTTCACCACCGCGCCGAGTCGCGGCGCGAGCTTGCGGCTCGACCAGCTCAGCGCGTTGGTCACCGCCCGCGCGGCACCGGCGGGAGCCACCGCGGCGCCGGGAATCGATTGCAGCGCGGCCAGTCCCGCGTCGGCCGGGTGGAACATGTAGTTGGCCATGAACTTCAGCGACAGCGCCATGTTCACGTGCACGGTGCCCTCGAGCCGCGGCAGGCCGAACATGGCCGTCATCGCGACCGGGAAGTACATGTCGTTCTCGAAACCGCGCGCGGCGATGACGTCGGCGAGATCCTCGATGACGCGCTGCCCCTGCCGGGTCACCGACATCTTCTCGATGGCGTTGAACAGCAGGTAGCGACGATCCTGCGGCGAGGCCGAGCGCATGTAGTCGATCGCACGCTCGCTGTAGAGCTTCATCGCGACGATGCGCGCGTAGGAGTCGGCGATCAGCGAGCGCACCTGCGGAAACTCGGTCACCCTGTGCCCGAACAGGATCCGGTTCTCGGCGTGATCGATCGCCTCGTAGAAGGAGTGCTCACAGGCGCCGATGGCGCCGAAGCCGAGGTTGAACTTGCCGACGTTGACGGTGTTCATCGCCGCGTGGAAGGCGTCCTCACCACGATGCAGGATGTCGGCCTCGGCGACCGGGTAGTTGTCCAGCTCGAAGGCCGCGACGTAGATCTGGCTGTTGACCACGTTGCGCCGCAGCTTGTAGGCCGGGTGCTGGCTGTCGGCGACGAAGAACAGATACCCCTCGTAATCCGCTTCGGTCGGCTTGGCGGTCAGCGCCTCGGCGCTGTCGATGATCGGCTTGTCGGACCGGCGGCCGAACACCGAGACCATCGAAGCCAGGTTGCCGTTGCCGATGTAGTGCTTGGCGCCGGTGGCCGAGTACCCCCCGTCGGGCTGCGGGTCGACGATCATGTCGGTGGAGTACACGTCGGCGCCGTGCTCCTTCTCCGAGAGCCCGAAGGCGAAGATCTCCCCGGAGTCGAGCTGGGCGGCCGCCTTCTTCTTGGCCGCGGCGTTGCCGCTCTGCCAGATCGGCCCGAGGCCCAGGATGGTGACCTGCCAGACGTACCAGTAGGTCATGCCGTAGAAGCCGAAGATCTGGCTGAGCACGGCGTTGCGGCCGGTGTCCCAGCGCTTGTTCGGGTCGCCGTCGGCCTCGGCGGCCGGGGTCAGGAACGTCGCGAACAGGCGCTCGCGCTTGACGAAGTCCACGAAGTCCGCGGGCCAGACCTGTTCCTTGTCGTCCTGGAGCAGCCGGACCTTGCCGCGGGCCTCGAACCAGTCGACGACCGCGTGCAGCAGCCTGCGGGTCTCCGGGTCGAACTGGGCGAAATCGCAGCTCTTCGGGTTGAACAGGACCTGGGGCATCGTCGGCTCCTCGTGCGGGCGTCCAGCGTTGTCGGACGCTTCATTCATGAATGTAGCATTTATCTACACATGTGTAGGAAGCTGTCGGCGATTGCTATCGTGGTGCGATGGGTAGCGAGTCGGCCGTGCGGCGGCGAGAACGGGCGGCACATCTGGGTCCGGAGCGGCGGCGCCCCCAGGTCCTCGACGCCGCGCTGGCGATCGCAGCCGAGCAGGGTATCGCCGCGGTGACCATGGGGGCGATCGCCGAGCACATGGGCGTGACCAGGCCGGTCGTCTACGCCTGCTTCCCGGATCGGGTCCAGCTGATCGACGCGCTGATCGAGCGCGAGGAGGCCTTCCTCGTCTCCGGCGTGCTCGACGTCCTGCCACCGCGCGCGACCGACGCCGACGAGACGGTCTTCGTCGAGGGCTATCGCGCGCTGCTGCACAAAGTGGCGAGCAGGCCCGCCGCGTGGCGACTGCTGTACGGCAATCCCGATCCCGCGGTCGCCGCGTCCTTCGGCCGGGGCCGGACCCTGGCGATCGCGCGCTGCACCGAATTGCTGCGCCCGACGCTGCACGCCTGGGGCACCGTCGATGCCGAACACAAGCTGCCCGCCCTGGTGGAGCTGTGGGTCTCGGCCGGCGAGGGCGCGGTGCGGACCCTGTTCACCAGCGGATCCGGCTGGGCGCCCGACGAACTCGGGGCCTTCGTCGGCGCGGCCGTCTACCGGGCCATGCGCGCCGCCTGAGCCTCCGCCCGTTCCCGCTCGGCGACCTCGGCCGCCAGCCAGGTGCCCATCATACGGGCGGTCATCGCGATGGCGTCGGCCCGCTCCGCCGCGGTGACCTCGACCGCGGCGGCGCGCACGACGGCGGCGAACCCGGTGTTGATGAAGACGAAGGCCACCGTGTCGAGGTAGCCGTCGTCGGCGGGACCGAGCCCCTGGATCAGCACGACCTTGACGATCAGCCGCAGCCGCTGTTCGAACTGCGGCAGTCCGGTGCTGTAGAACTGCACGCCGCCGATCAGGGCCCGCAGCAGCGCGGAATTCGCGACGAGGATGTCGCTGAAGATCCCGAGGATCTCACCGACCACGCGCGTGCAGTACTCGGCCGAGGCCTCGCTTACCGAGTCCGAGAATTCGAAAGCCCGGGCGGTGAAGCCGTGTTCGAGATCGGCCAGCAGGCGATCGAGCAGCTCGTCGACGATGACCGAGCGGTCCGCGAAGTACCGGTACAGGGTGCCGATGCTGACCCCCGCTTCGGCCGCGATGCGATTGGTCGAGGTCTGCGCGACACCGTGCGAGCCGAACAATTCCGCGGCGGTGTCGAGAATGTGATCCCGGGTCTCTTTCGCGCGATCCTGGGAGGGCTGGCGGCGCGGCTGGCTCGGCTGCTTCCGCCGGCGGGTTGCTTTGGGCGGCATTCACTGACCTCCACATTTCACGCCCGGGACCTGAAGCGCTCCCCAGAATAGGAGAACCGTCCACCGCACGGCGGCCGCTCCGGCTGTTCCACGTGACAGATCGGCCGGGCCGCCATGGTGAATTCGTCCAACTCCCTGTGACGTTTCCCTCCCGCGACAGCCCGCGCCCTAGTGTCTGGACGGTGTTGGAACAGACCACCGACGGCAGCCAGGCCGGGTTCGATTTCGACGTGCTGATCGTCGGCTCCGGGTTCGGCGGCAGCGTCACCGCGCTGCGACTGGTCGAGAAGGGCTACCGGGTCGGGATCGTCGAGGCGGGCCGCCGGTTCGCCGACTCGGACTTCGCCGCGACGAACTGGGACCTGCGCCGCTACCTGTGGGCCCCGCGCCTCGGCTGTTTCGGCATCCAGCGCGTGCACCGCCTGCGCGACTGTTTCATCCTGGCCGGCGCCGGAGTCGGCGGCGGTTCGCTCAACTACGCCAACACCCTCTACAAGCCGGGACCCGCGTTCTTCGGTGACCGGCAGTGGGCCGACATCACCGACTGGGACGCCGAACTCAGCCCGCACTACGACCAGGCCCGCCGGATGCTCGGTGTGGTCACCAATCCGCATCTCACCCCCGCCGACACCGTCATCCGGGAGGTGGCCGAGGAGATGGGCGTCGGCGACACCGTCGTGCCGACGCCGGTCGGCGTCTATTTCGGCGAGCCGGGCCGCACCGTCGCCGACCCCTACTTCGGCGGGGTCGGCCCCGCCCGCACCGGCTGCGTCGCCTGCGGCGAGTGCATGACCGGCTGCCGCCACGGCGCGAAGAACACCCTGGTCAAGAACTATCTCGGGCTCGCGGAGCAGGCAGGCGCGCAGGTACTTCCGCTGACCACTGTCGAAGCGATCCGGCCGCAGGCCGATGGCAGCTGGCGCGTCGACACCCACCGCACCGGCGCGTGGATCCGCAAGAACCGCACCACCGTGTCGGCTCGGCAGGTGGTCCTGGCGGCCGGCACCTGGGGTACCCAGAACCTGCTGTTCCGCATGCGCGACAAAGCTGTGCTGCCCGGTCTGTCGGACCGGCTCGGGGTGCTGACCCGCACCAACTCCGAGGCCATCCTCGGCGCGGGCCGGACCACCATCGACCCGGAGCGCGATCTCACCGCGGGCGTGGCGATCACCTCCTCGTTCCATCCGACCCCGGACACCCACGTCGAGCCGGTGCGCTACGGCAAGGGCTCCAACGCGATGGGGCTGCTGCAGACCTATCTCGTCGACGGCGGTCACCGCACGCCACGGTGGGCCCGGGTCCTGCTCACCGCCGCTCGGCATCCGGTGCTGACCCCGCGGCTGCTGCGCACCGGCCGATGGAGTGAGCGCACGCTGATCCTGCTGGTGATGCAGAGCCTGGACAACTCGATCACCACCTACACCCGGCGCGGCCTGTTCGGCCGCCGCTTCACCTCCAAACAGGGCTACGGCGAACCGAATCCGTCCTGGATTCCGGCCGGCCACGAGGCCACCCGCCGGGTCGCCGACAAACTCGGCGCGACCGCGGGCAGCACCTGGCCCGACGTGTTCGGCGTTCCGGTCACGGCGCATTTCCTCGGCGGCTGTGTGATCGGAACGGACGCGGACACCGGTGTCATCGATCCGTTCCACCGCGTGCACGGTTATCCCACGCTGAGCATCGTCGACGGGTCGGCCATCTCGGCCAATCTCGGTGTCAATCCCTCGCTCACGATCGCCGCGCAGGCCGAACGCGCGGCGTCGCTGTGGCCCAACAACGGCGAGCCCGACCCGCGCCCACCGATGGGCGTGCCCTACCGGCGGATCGCCCCGGTGGCGCCCGCTCGTCCGGTGGTGCCCGCCACTGCCGCTGCCGCGCTGCGCCTGCCGATCTGGCCGGCGCGCTGAATAGCAGCTCCCAGCAACACATTTCGATAGTCCGACACGGCACTGCTAGGGTGTCCGGGATCGCCGGACAGCGCAGGGCAACGAGCTCGGGCAGGAACCGAGTTCGCCCTTGTTCGTCTCGAAGGGTGCAGCGGTACAACCACTTCGGACAATGAGCAGCGGCGACGCGGCTCGCCGGAGAGACCGGCGGGATGCCGGCCACATGGGCTCTTCGGTCGGTGACGACAAAGGAACCGATGACTCCGACAATCGCGGTGCTCTTGTTCTGCCTTGCCACTCTGGTGCTCCTGGGAGCGGTGACGGTCGCGGTCCTGGCGCTGCGGAACGAACGCCGTGTCCGCCACCGCTTGGACGCGGCCGAACGCGAGCTCTACGCCCACGAGGAGGCGATGACGCGGCTGGCCGAGCTCACCCTGCCGCGCATCACCGACGAGATCCGCCGGCACACCGATCCGGTCGTCACCGCGGAAGTCCCGGCGCTGCTCCAGGATTCCCCGTTCGCGCAGAAGCTGGCCAGGATTGCGGTCACCCATGCCGCCGACCTGCGCCAGCTCCGCCAGGACACCACCACGGCCGTGGAACTGGCCGCCGAGGAGCGTGCCACGGCGCGGGTCGAGGCGGCGGAGGCGGCGGCGCGGGCACAGGTGGCGGCCGACGCCAGGGCCGCGACCAACAGCGCGGTCCGCGCGTTCGGCACCACCGTGGTCAGCCTCGGCGCCGATGTCGGCCAGGTGGTCAGCAACGCGTTGCGGGAGAACCGCAACGACGAGGTCTACGCGATCCTGAGCCGGATCGACCACACCGTGCAACAGATGATCCGGCAGGCGCAGTCCTACGTCATCGTCTCCGGCGGCCTGCCCGGCAGGCGCTGGCCGCAGCAGACCGTCGACGAGGTGATCGGCGGCGCGACCAGCCGCGTGCGCGACTACCTGCGGATCCGGGCCGGCCACTGCGATCAGGTGATCGTCAGCCGGGCCGTCGAACCGCTCGTCCACACCGTGGCCACACTGCTCGACAACGCGCTGCGCTACTCGCCGCCCTCGTCGTTCGTCGACATCACCTTCCAGGAGGGCCACCACGGCGTCACGCTGATCATCGACGACGCGGGCGTGCGGATGAGCCAGGAGCAGATGGAGGAGGCGCGCCAGGTGCTCTCCGGCGAGCGCGTGGTCGACATCAACTCGCTGGGTCCCTCGCCCCGGGTCGGGTTCCCGGGCGTCGCCGCGCTGGCGCGGCGCTACGGCTTCGCGGCCTATGTCGACGGACCGAACATCTACGGCGGCACGCGGGCGATGGTCTTCATCCCGGCGGCCCTGCTCGTCGCCGCCGAGCCCGAGCCGCGCCCGATCGAGGCCGAACCCGTCGCGCGCGAGCAGGTCGCGATCACCGCCGAGGCCGAGTCGACCGGCAGGCACCGGCCCACGGCGGCACTGCCCGCCGCGCCGGCGCCGGACGACCTCGCCGAC
>NZ_JBCGFB010000085.1:0-26638 GCF_038752175.1 Nocardia sp. No.11
GCGGGGAGCACTCCTCGCGCGCAGGCCCTCGATTCGGCCCTGACCGGCCGAATTGGGGGAGTGGATACCGGTCTGGTAACCTAGGTCGGTCGCTGCCCCGCGATTGGGCACCTAGCCGAACGGCAGGGTGATTCCGCAGGCAAGTGACCGTTGCTCTCCCCGTTCGCGGGAATGAGCCCCAGTCAAGAACACGCGTCGCGCAGCTGTGACGTGAAACGAGCACGACCAACGTGAGTGGAGGAAGCCGACCGATGGCAGCGTACGCAATCGTCAAGACCGGCGGAAAGCAGTACAAGGTCGCGGTCGGTGACCTGGTGAAGGTCGAGAAGATCGAGGGTGAGCCCGGCACCGCCGTGGCCCTGACCCCGGTTCTCGTCGTCGACGGCGCCGATCTGACCACCGACGCCGACAAGCTGGCCAAGATCTCCGTGGCCGCCGAGGTCGTCGATCAGACCAAGGGCCCGAAGATCCGGATCCACAAGTTCAAGAACAAGACCGGCTACCACAAGCGCCAGGGTCACCGTCAGCCGCTGACGGTCATCAAGGTCACCGGCATCAAGTAAGACATCCCGAGGAGACGAAGCAATGGCACATAAGAAGGGTGCATCCAGCTCCCGGAACGGTCGTGATTCGAACGCCCAGCGCCTCGGCGTGAAGCGCTTCGGTGGCCAGAAGGTCAGCGCGGGCGAGATCCTCGTCCGTCAGCGCGGAACCCACTTCCACCCCGGCGTGAACGTCGGTCGTGGCGGCGACGACACCCTGTTCGCCCTCGCGGCGGGCGCGGTCGAGTTCGGCACCAAGCGTGGCCGCAAGACCGTCAACATCGTCGTCCCGGAGCCGGCCCAGGCCTGACCGCCTGGAGCGTCAGCTCCCCACGGACACCGGAGCGGGTCAGGGTTGTTTCCCTGACCCGCTCCGTCGTGTTCGCTCACCCTTACCGCAATCGACCAGTCAGAAGGAGGAGGATCAACCCATGTCCAAATTCATCGACCGCGTCGTGCTGCATGTTCGTGCCGGTAGAGGTGGACACGGTTGCGCCTCGGTGCATCGTGAGAAGTTCAAGCCGCTCGGTGGTCCCGACGGTGGCAACGGCGGCAACGGCGGGGATGTGATCCTCGAGGTCGACCCGAACGTCCACACCCTGCTCGACTTCCATTTCCATCCGCACGCCAAGGCCGGCAACGGCAAGCCCGGCGAGGGCGGCAACCGCGACGGCAAGATGGGCACCGACCTGGTGCTCAAGGTGCCCGACGGCACCGTGGTCGTCGATGCCGACGGCGAGGTCGTCGTCGACCTGGTCGGCGTCGGCAACAAGTTCGTGGTCGCCAAGGGCGGCCGCGGCGGTCTCGGCAACGCCTCGCTGGCGTCCAAGGCACGCAAGGCGCCCGGTTTCGCGCTGCTCGGGGAAGAGGGCGAAGAGCTCGACCTGGTCCTGGAGCTGAAGTCGGTCGCCGACGTCGGCCTGGTCGGGTTCCCGTCGGCGGGCAAGTCCTCGCTGGTCTCGGTGCTCTCGGCCGCCAAGCCCAAGATCGCCGACTACCCGTTCACCACGCTGGTCCCGAACCTTGGCGTGGTCGCCAGCGGCGACACCACCTTCACCGTCGCCGACGTGCCGGGTCTGATTCCCGGCGCCAGCGACGGTCGTGGCCTCGGCCTGGACTTCCTGCGCCATCTGGAGCGCTGCGCGGTACTGGCCCACGTCGTCGACTGCGCGACCCTGGAACCGGGCCGCGACCCGGTCTCCGACGTCGACGCGCTCGAGGCCGAACTGGCCGCGTACAAACCGGCCCTGGCCGGTGACGCGAGCCTCGGCGACCTGGCCGACCGGCCCCGCGTGGTCATCCTGAACAAGACCGACGTTCCCGACGCCGCCGAACTGGCCGAGATGGTGACGCCGGAGTTCACCGAACGCGGCTGGCCGGTGTTCGAGATCTCCGCGGTGAGCCGCGCCGGCCTGCGTCCGCTGACCTTCGCGCTGGCCGATATGGTCCGCCAGTATCGCGAAGATCACCCGAAGGCCGCGCCGAAGCGCACGGTGATCCGTCCGATCGCGAGCGACGAGTCCGGGTTCAGCGTGATCGCGGATCCGCAGGAGCCGGGTGGCTTCATCGTGCGCGGCACCCGGCCGGAGCGCTGGGTGCGCCAGACCCAGTTCGACAACGACGAAGCCGTCGGCTATCTGGCCGACCGGCTGGCCCGCCTCGGCGTCGAGGCCGAGCTGGTCAAGCAGGGTGCCGAGCCGGGGTGTTCGGTGACGATCGGCGATGTGTCGTTCGAGTGGGAGCCGCAGGTATCCGCCGGTGTCGACATCGTGCCGACCGGCCGCGGTACCGACATCCGGCTGGAGAACAACGACCGCATCGGCGCGGCCGAGCGCAAGCTCGCCTCGCGTGCGCGTCGTGGCTTGCTCGACGAAGACGGGAAGTAGGGGTCCGGCCGTGTCGGCGCCGGTCGAAAACCGGTGTCGGTCACGGTCGTTCGATCGGCATACTGCGGTGGGTCACCGGCATGAGCTGGGACCGTCGACGACGGTGATCGCGGTGCAGGGAGTAAGGCTATGCAGGTGAGTTCGGAGCTGAGTGCGGCGCGCCAGGCCATCGTGTCGGCGCGCGCGGTGGTGGTGAAGATCGGTTCGTCGGCGCTGACCAGCCTCGAGGGCGGTCTGGACACCGACCGGCTCGATCGGCTGGCCGACGCCGTGGAGGCGCGGATGCGGGCCGGTTCGGACGTGGTCGTGGTGTCCTCCGGTGCGATCGGCGCGGGCATCGCGCCGCTTGGCCTGTCGCGCAGGCCCAAGGACCTGGCCACCAAGCAGGCCGCGGCGAGTGTGGGCCAGCTGGCCCTCGCCCACGCCTGGGGCACCTCGTTCGCCCGCTACGACCGCACCGTCGGCCAGGTGCTGCTCTCCGCCGACGACTTCGCCCGCCGCGAGCACCACCGCAATGCCCAGCGCACCCTGGACCGACTACGCTCGCTCGGCGCGATCGCCGTGGTCAACGAGAACGACACCGTCGCCACGGAGGAGATCCGCTTCGGCGACAACGACCGCCTCGCCGCCCTGGTGGCGCACCTGGTCGGCGCCGACGCGCTGATCCTGCTCTCGGATGTGTCCGGCCTCTACGACGGTGACCCGCGCAAGGGCGCCGCGAACTTCATCCCCGAGGTGCGCAGCAGCGCCGACCTCGACGGCGTGATCGCCGGCAGCGGGGGCGCGCTCGGCACCGGCGGCATGGCCTCCAAGCTGTCCGCCGCCCGCCTCGCCGCCGACGCGGGCATCCCCGTCCTGCTCGCCTCGGCCGCCGACGCCGCGACCGCGCTGGCCGACGGCACCGTCGGCACCGCCTTCGCCGCCCGCCCGGTCCGTCTGTCCGGCCGCAAGTTCTGGGTCCGGCACGCCGCCGATACCCGTGGCTCGGTCCTCATCGACGCGGGCGCCGTGGAAGCCGTCGCCGAGCGCCGCTCCCTGCTCGCGGCGGGCATCACCGGCGTCCGCGGCCGCTTCTTCGGCGGCGATGTCGTCGACCTGGTCAGCCCCGACAACCGGGTGGTCGCCCGCGGCGTCGTCGAATACGACAGCACCGAACTGACCACCATGCTCGGCCGCTCCACCACCGAACTCCCCGACACCATGCAGCGCCCGGTCATCCACGCCGACGACCTGGTCAAGGTCTGATCCCGGACGCCGGCACCGGAAACACCGCCACGGGTAGACCTTTCGCGACCCGAGGTCGAGGCGCTCCGGGTTCGCACCCGCTACCAGCCGCCGCGCTCCACGGCGACGCGGCGGTTCGTCCGTAGCGGGCGAGTTACCCGACCCCCTTCGGGCCGAACTCGTCCTCCCACACTGCCAGGCGTGGGCGAGCAGCCCGACCCGACCCAGGGGCGGGGAACAGCCGGGAAGGCTCACTCGCGGGCCACGGAGGCGGGTGGCACCGAGCGGCCCCGGTCCCGCCCCGTCGCGATCGTGGCTGTGCGGTGGCATCGGCGGCCGCGCCGCCGCGACTACCGCCGCGGCGGAATGACGCCCGGCTGATCCAGATCCAGCGGTGGTGCGGGCGGCGGCGTCACGGGCTGCGGCTGTGGGCCGGCTGTCTCCGGGATCGGCCCGGTCACCCCCGGCTGCCCACCCGGATCGACCGGCCCACCGGGTACCGGCGGCACCCCGATGCCCGCGTGCGGCTCCGGCGCCTGCGGAACCTGCTGCGGTGCCGGCACTTCCGGCGCGGGGCTCGGCGGCGCGGGTGACTCCGGTTGCGGCCGTTCCGAAGTCGGCGCGGGTGGCTGCGGCGCTGGTGCGGGGGCTGCGGTCTCCGGTTGGGGTGCGGGCTGTTCCGAGGCGGGCGCCGGCGCTTGCGGCGCTGGCTCGGGTGCGGGGGCCGCGGGTTCCGGTTGGGGCGCGGGCTGTTCCGAGGTGGGGGCGGAAGGTTGGGGCGCGGGCTGTTCGGTCGTGGGCGCCGGAGGCTGCGGTGCGGAGTGTTCGGATGTCGGCGCTGGTTCGGGCGTCGGCGNCCGAAGTCGGCGCGGGTGGCTGCGGCGCTGGTGCGGGGGCTGCGGTCTCCGGTTGGGGTGCGGGCTGTTCCGAGGCGGGCGCCGGCGCTTGCGGCGCTGGCTCGGGTGCGGGGGCCGCGGGTTCCGGTTGGGGCGCGGGCTGTTCCGAGGTGGGGGCGGAAGGTTGGGGCGCGGGCTGTTCGGTCGTGGGCGCCGGAGGCTGCGGTGCGGAGTGTTCGGATGTCGGCGCTGGTTCGGGCGTCGGCGGCGCGGGCTCCGGTTCGGGGGTGGGCTGTTCCGCCGTGGGTGCGGTGGTCTGCGGTGTAGGGGTGGAGGGTTCTGGTTGCGGCGCAGGCTGTTCCGAAGTCGGTGCGGAAGGCGCCGGTTGATCGGTCGTCGGCGGTGCCGGTCGCTCGAATTCTTCCGTCGGGGCGGGGCTGCCCGAAGCCGGGGGAGCGGGTGTCTCGCTCGACGGCACTGGAGTGGTTTCCGGCTGTGGAGATTCGGTAGTCGGGGCCGGGTCCTGGCTCGGCGCCGAGCCTGCCCCGTTCCCGGAGCCCGGGTCGGTCTCTGGCGTCGAACCGTTCTGGGGCGAATCACCTTGTGGTGCGGCGGGTTGCGGGAGCTCCGGGGACGACCCGTCGCGTCCCTGCCCGCTGGACGACTCCGATCCCGGCGGCGCGGGCAAGGCGGGCACACCGGTCCCGGCCAGCGAATACGCGGGCTTGTAGATCATGTTCATCGCCAGCACGGCCTCCTGGCGCAACGCTTCCGCCGCCATCTGCGCGTCGATGACATGGGCGGCTTCGAGCAACCGCGCGATGGTGCCGATCGGCCCGGAACCGCCGGGCGCGACGACCGCGAGCTTCACCGCCTCCGCGGCCGCCGCGACCCCACCGAGGCGGGCGCCGACCTCGCCGAAGACCGCCGCGAGCTCGCCGATCGAGTCGGCGAAGGCGCGGGTGCTGGCGAAAGCGGCGTCGGCGGCGGCACCCTCCCACCCGGTCTCGTCGAGGACGCGGTCGACGTTGGACCTGGTCAGCGGCATGGTCGTGGTCAGTGCGGCGGCACTCTCCAGCCAGGCGAGCGAGCTGTCGAGGATCTCGCCCGCATCGATCTGCTGGGTGCGGGTGTAGATCTGCTCGTGCGGCATGGACTCGAAATGCTCCATCGCACTGATGTAGGTGGGGTCGGTGCCGCCCATCAGCGCCGCCTCGGGTCGACCGCGCGCAGCGCGGTGGCCGCGGCCGCGTCGGCCTCGTCGAGCAAACCGGCGCTGAGCAGGAAGGCCTCCTTCATCCGGTAGGCGGCCTCGATGTAGTGGTCGAGCAGTTCGGCGGCGTCGCGGGCCTTGTGGGCGAACCCGGCCTGCAACTGCTGTGCGGAGACGAAACCACCGAATCCGCCCGCCGCACCGGCGTATTCGAGGCGCTGACGGAGCTGGGCGAGCCGGTCGGCCTGCTGTTCGTAGAGGTCGGCGCAGCGGCGCGCGGCATCGGGATCGAACTTCACGGTGCCCGCCGCGGCGGCGCTGCGGAACCGGGAGATCTCGGCTCTGCTGCTCTCGATCGTCATCGCGTCTCCCCTCCAGATCGTGCGTCGGCGTCCAGGCTAGCCGGACCTTCGGGTGGTGGAACTGTGCGCAGGAGCGAGCCTGCGCTGGAGCTGGGCGGCCAGCTGACCGGTCGCGGCGGGCACGACGTGCACCGTTTCTCCCGCGCGCAGCAGGTAGCGTCCGTCCCCGGCCACATCGATCCAGCTGTAGTGCACCGGCGGGGTCGGCGCGGCGCGGTCGAGCCCGGTTTCGATGCGGATGTGTCCCTCGGCGGTGTGCGGACGCCGCAGCAGGCGCTGGATCCGGGGGACGGCGGGATGCGCGGCGACCACGGTCTCCTCGTCGCGAACGGCGTCGGCGGCGGCCTCGCGCGCGGGTTCGCGGCCGGGCGGGATATCGGGCAGGCAGGCGGCGACGCGAGCGCCGATCCCGGCGGTGTGCCCGATCGAAACCCGCACGCGACCACCGAAATCGGGTCGGGAACCTGGTTCCTGGACGACGAGCACGGCATGGTCGTAGACCGCGCAGGCGAGCAGCCGGATCTCGCTGCCGGGGGTGTGCGCGCCGCCGACGAGCACGATCCTGGCGTGTGGTGCGGCGATGATCCGCAGGCAGGCGGCGAGGTCGGGGTCGCCGCCGCCGGGTAGTCGATGGTCGAGGTCGGCGCGTAATCGGGCGGCCTCGTCCTCGGTGCGCGGTGATTCGAGCACCCGGATCGGGAAGGGCATTCGGTCCTGACCGGATTCCCGCCACACGTGCGCGAATTCGTCAGCGCTGAAGGTCCATCCCATTGCCGATCCCATCCTTACCGAACCAGGACGAGGACAGCCTAACCGTCGTGTCCGATTCCGGCGCATCGTTCATCCGTCCGAATGGAAACTTCGGTGCTCTGAGTAGCCAGATGAGTATTTCGGCGGACGCTTCCCGCCGCCGCGGCTCCTACCTTCGGGACAGATCCGTCGAATGGAGGAGCCATGACCTACGTCCACATCACCGAGAGCCCCGGGGTGGGGCTCGCGCAGTACCGGACGGTGCACGAGGCGCTCGGACCGGAACCGGTCGCGGGCAATCTGTGGCACTTCGTCGGCGAATGCGACGGCGCGCTGACCGTCGTCGACATCTGGGAGTCGGCCGACGCCGCCGACCGGTTCGCCGCCGAGCGGCTCTTCCCCGCCCTCGACCGGGTCGGCATCCGTCCCGGTCCCGATGCCCGGGTGCGCGCCTTCGAGGCCGCCGTCGAGACCGTGGCCCAGGGGTGAGTGAGATGCGCACGCGAAGCCTCACCGCCGCGCTGGCGGCCCTGCTCGTCCTGGCCACCGCCGCGGCCTGCGGCGACGATGCCGACAAGACCTACTACGGCGACGAACGCGCGCTGGGCAACGGCCAGATCCGCACCTTCGTGACCACCGACGGTTCCGGCACCCCGACCGAGGTCGGCCTGCGGATCCAGGAGGCGGCGCTGGAGGGCCTGCCGATGCCCGCCACCATGCCGGAAGGTCCGCCACCGGCCAGCCCGCCGCTGGCCCTGCCCGAGGAAGCGTCGGGCACGGTGATCAACCACCTCACCTTCGACTGGGTGCCGCACGGCCACCCGCCGATCGGCATGTTCGACAAGCCGCACTTCGACGCCCACTTCTATTTCGTCGACGCCGCCGCGGTGGCCGCGATCGACCCGCAGGATCCGGAGTTCCTGACGAAGGCGGCGCACAGCCCGGACTCGAAGTACATGCCGGCCGACAGCAGCACGCTGCCCGAACCGATCGAGGTGCAGGCGGTGCCGGCGATGGGCGTGCACTGGGTCGACATGAGCAAGCCGGTCGTGCCGGGCGAGTTCACCCAGACCCTGATCAACGGCGCGTGGGACGGCCAGTACATCTTCACCGAGCCCATGTTCACCAGGGAGTGGCTGCTCACCAAGCCGTCGTTCACCGGGGACATTCCGCAGCCGCAGGCCTACCAGCGCTCCACCCGGTACCCGACCACCTATTCGATCAGCTACGACGACAAGGCCAAGGAGTACGTCGTCACGGTCGGTGGGCTCACCGAGCGCACCGCCTCCTGACCCTTCTGTAGGGCCCTCACCTGCGAGTATGCTCTGATACTCGGAGGTGCGGCGTGATCACCGAGCTCATCGGACGCGAGGCGGAACTGGCCGATCTGCTGGCCCGGCTCGACGACGCGGTCCACGGCGCGCCCCACCTGGTGATCTGCTCGGGGGAGGCGGGTGTCGGCAAGACCCGGCTGGTCGCCGAACTGGCCGGACGCGCCCGCGAACGCGGGGTGCGCACCCTGTGGGCGCGCGCCCTCGAACTCCCCGACACTCCGCCCTTCTGGTTGTGGCGCCAGGCCCTCGGCACCGGGACGCCCGTGCCCGGCGCCGACCGGATCGCGCTGTTCGAGGGCTTCGCCGCCGGTCTCGACGGCACCGACACCGGCGTGCTGCTGGTGATCGACGACATCCACTGGGCCGACGAACCGTCGCTGCAGGCGCTGCTCTACGTGGTGCGGGCGCTACGCGAGCGCCGGATCATGGTGTGCGCCACCGAACGCACCGGCGCGACCGACGGCGGCTGGCCCGCGATCAAACCGGAGCTGGTCATGTCGAAGGCTTCGCCTGCCAGCTCGTCGGGGAGCTCGCGGCCGGCCTCCAGCCGCAGGCAGCGCGCCGAATCGGCCGGCGAGAGCCCGCGCAACAGCAGCGACGCGGTCACCGGTTCACGCAACTACAGCAGCGGGTGGTGTTGCATCAACGTGCGGCGCTGGCGATCGAGGCGCTGTATCCCGATGCGGTCGAGGCGAATTCGGCCGCACTGGCCTGGCACTGGGCCAACGCGGCGGTGGCCGGGGCGCACGAGCCCGCCGTCCGCTGGGCGCGGCGCGCGGCGGAGGTGGCCCTGCGTGAGCTGGCCTTCGAGGAGGCGGTGCGGCTGTACGGGCTGGCCCTGACCCATGCCGCCGCGCTCGATCCGGTCGACCGGGGCAGGCTGGTGCTCCAGCGCGCCCTCGCCGCGGTCCGGGCCGGTGACCTGATCGCCGCCCGCGCCGATTGCGCGGCCGCGGAGGCGCTGGCCCGCAAGGCCGGGGAACCGGCGTTGCAGGCCGAAGCCGCGCTGGTGCTCGAACCGATCGGGGATCGCGGCTGGGATCGCGACATCGCCGACGCCTGCGCCGAGGCACTCACCGCCGACGACCTGCCCGAGCCCCTGCGCGCGCGCCTGCTGGCCCGTGCCACCGAGACCGCGATCTACCTCGGCAGGCTCGACGGCGTGGACGAATCCAGCAGGGCCGCCCTGGTCTCGGCCGATCGCGGTGACGATCCCGCCGTTCTCGCGGCGGCGCTGCGGGCGCGTCAGCTCGCCTGCAGCGGTCCCGACCATCGGGACGAACACGGCGTCCTGGCTGCCCGCATGATCGCGGCGGGGGAACTCGCGCGCGATCCGGCCGTGGAGATGTGGGGCAGGTTGTGGCGCCTCGACGCGCTGTGGGAGCGGGGCGATCTGGGCGAGATCACCGGGGAGCTGTCCTGTCTGACCTGGTGCGCCGAGCACACCGGCGGTCCCATGTCGCGGTGGCATCTGCTGGTCGCCGAAGCGGCGCTGGCGCAGGCCCGCGGTGAATTCGCGCACGCGCTCGATCGAGCGGCCCGGGCCCACACCCTGGCGAGCACGCTGGGCCATCCCGCCGGGGAGGGCGCGTTCCGGGCGCTGCGCGCCGTCGTCGGCCATCACACCGGTCACGACCCGCACGCCTTGGTCCTGCCACACGCCCCGATGCGCGGCGAGGTCCGCAACCTGCTGTTCGCCGCCCTCGGTACCGCCTTCCCGCTGGTCGACAGCGGCCTGATCGCCGAAGCCGAACCGCTCTATCGCGGCCTCGGCCGACCCGAGAAGTGGCCGGTGCCACCGTATTTCCTGCTCAATGTGCTCGCCGTCGGCGGCGCGGTGGCCGCCGCGCTCGGCCTGCGCGACGATGTCGCCTACTTTCGTGCGCGGCTGACGCGCTATCGCGACGGGCACATCACCGGCGGTGGCGGGAACGCCCACTATCTCGGCCCCACCACCCTGTGGCTGGGGAAATTCGCTGCCGCCCTGGATGACCCGGACACGGCGTGCGCCGACCTGCGCTCGGCGGGGCACACCGCGCGGACGATGGGCGCGCCCGGATTCGCCGTCGAAGCCGACTGCGAACGCGCCGAACTACTGTTCGCCCGCGGCGCCACCGCCGACGCGGTCGCGCTCGCGGTGGCCGCCCTGCCGGTAGCCGTATCGCTCGGCATGGAGCCCTGGATCGAGCGGCTGCGTGTGCTCACCGCCCACGAGAACGCGTGCGCCACCCTGACTCCGCGGGAACGCGAGGTCGCCGACCTGGTGGCCCGCGGCCTCACCAATCGCGAGATCGCCGCCGCGCTGGTGCTGTCGGAACGCACCGCGCAGAACCACGTCCAGCACATTCTCACCAAACTCGGCTTCGCCAAGCGCAGCCAGATCGCGGCCTGGGTGTCACGCGGCCGGATCGCTCAATAGCCGCGTCGCGGTTCGACGATCGCCAGCAGCGGCGCGCCCGCGACGAACCGGGCGACATTCGCGGCGACATGATCGGCGAACGCCGCCAGGCGCAGCTGCGGCGGATTCGAATCGTGCGGGGTGATGATCGCGTTCGGCAACGTCCACAGCGGATGCCCGTCCGGCAGCGGCTCGGGCTCGGTGACATCCAGGCCCGCGCCCCCGATCACCCCGCGGGTCAGCGCGTCGACCAGCGCGTCGGTGTCGACCAGGCTGCCGCGCGCCACATTGATCACCCACGACGAGGGCTTGAGCCTGGCCAGTTCGTCGGCGCCGACCAGATGCCGGGTCTGCGCGGTCGCCGGCGCCGCGATCACCACGTGGTCGGTATGCGACCACACCCGGCCCAGCTGATCGGCGGGCAGCGTCTCCATCCCGTCGGGAATGCCCGTGCCCGTCACCGGCGTGCCGGAGCGGTTCACCGCGATCACGTGCGCGCCCAGCGGCACCAGCATCGGGATCAGCGCCCGTCCGATCCCGCCCGCGCCCACGATGGTCACGGTCTTCCCGCGCAACGAGCCGACGTGTGGGAAGAACTCGCGCTGCTGCCACGAGGTCGCCCGCAGGTGCTCGGGCAGGTAGCGGACCCCGGCCAGCAGCAGCATCAGCGCGTGCTCGGCGACACTGTGCGAGAACGCGCCCGCCGCCGAGGTGAACAGCACGTCGGGGTGCGTGGCGAAGACATCGGCGTCGAAGTAGTCCTCGATCCCCGCCGCGGGCAGCTGGACCCAGCGCACCGCGGGCGGCAGCGTCGCCGGGAAGTCAGTGGGCTTGCCGGTCCAGATCAGTGCCTCCGCGTCGGCGAGCTCGCCGACCTGGGCGCCCGCCCCCACGACCGCTTTCTCGAGCAGTCGGGATGCCTGCGGGTCCGGGCCGAGCGCGATCGTGGTCGCGGATTCCTGCACGGAGACCTCCTGGAGTGGTCGACCGCACGGTGCGGCCGGGCTGTGTCGGAATCCGATTCTTCCCTCTCCGGCGCGACGGTGCCGCCCCGCCCCGGGTTCGCCGGATCACCGGGGCACGGTCACGGTTCGTCGAGGTCGACGGGCTCGTCGACGCCGTGCCGGTCGGCCAGGTCGAGCAGCGGGGTGATGTCGAAGACCGCGTCGTCCATCTCGGCCTGGATGTCACCGAGCTCGGCATAGCGGGCCGGAACGGTCGCGATGGTGAAATCGCGCGGGTGGATGTCGCCGATCTCGCTCCAGCGCACCGGGGTCGACACCGTCGCCGCGGGCACACCGCGCACCGAGTACGCGGCGGCGATGGTGTGATCGCGCGCGTTCTGGTTGTAGTCGACGAACAGCTGGGCCGGATCACGGTCCTTGCGCCACCAGGCGGTCGTCACGTCGGCGGGCGCGCGCCGCTGCACCTCCTGGGCGAAGGCCAGGGCGGCCCGGCGCACCTGCTTGAATCCGTGCTCGGGCGCGATCCGTACGTAGACGTGCAGCCCCGATCCGCCGGAGGTCTTGGGCCAGCCGACCGCCCCCAGCTCGTCGAGCACCTCGTGCACCACCCCGGCGACCCGCTGCACCCGCGACCACGGGCAGTCCGGCATGGGATCGAGGTCGATGCGCCACTCGTCGGGGGACTCGGTGTCGCTCGCCCGCGAGTTCCAGGGATGGAACTCCACCGTGGACATCTGCACCGCCCAGATCACGTCGGCGAGCGCGTGGACGCAGAGTTCGTCGGCGTGCCTGCCGTAGCGCGGGAAGTACACCCGCACCGTCGAGATCCAGTCCGGCGCGCCGCCGGGCAGCCGCTTCTGATGCACCTTCCCGCCGGGCAGACCCTTGGGGAACCGGTGCAGCATGCACGGCCGGTCCCGCAGCGCGTTGACGATGCCGTCACCCACGCTCAGGTAGTACCGCGCCAGGTCGAGCTTGGTGGCGCCGAGCTCGGGGAAGTACACCCGGTCCGGATTGCTGACCCGCACCGTGTGCTCACCCACCGGTAGCTCGACCGCCGGTGTCGCAGACTTGGCCACACGCGCAACGATAGACGAGCAGGTCCGCTCCCGAGGGGGAGCGGACCTGCGGCGCCTGGCGTGTCAGGGGCGCTGACGCGCCGGTGGCGTGTAGTAGCTCTCGGCGTAGGAGTACTCGGCCCAGCGGGGTGAGCGCTCCTCGTCGCTGTCGCCGCCGTGGCCCGGCCACCAGGCCCGGCGGCCCAGCAGCGCGGTGACCGCCGGGGTGAAGAACAGCGCCATGACGAAGGCCGCGATCGCGATGCCCACCGAGATGGCGAAGCCCATCTGCGACAGGGAGCTGTTGCCCGCCAGCATCATCGAGGCGAAGGTGCCCGCCAGGATGAGGCCCGCCGCGGCCACCGTCGGCCCGGTGTGGCGCACCGCCAGCGCCGCCGCCTCGCGGGGCGTGTGGCCCTCGCGGGATTCCTCCCGCAGCCGGGCGATCATCAGGATGTTGTAGTCGGTGCCCAGGGCCACCACGAACAGGTACATGATCACCGGCAGCGTGAAGATCAGCCCGTGCTCGCCCTGGATCCGCTGGAACACCAGCACCGTCGCGCCCAGCGTCGCGGCGAAGCCGAGGAACACCGAGGCCATCAGGTACCAGGGGGCGACGAGGCTGCGCAGCAGCAACGCCAGCACCAGCATGATCAGGACCGCGGCCACCGGGAACACGATCCGGTAGTCGTGGTTCATCGCGTCCTCGAAGTCGACGAACACCGCCGTCATGCCGCCGACCGCCGCCGTGGCGCCCGCCGGTGCCGCCTGGTGGGCGACCTCGCGCAGCGGCCCGGCCACCGTGTCGAGCGCGGCATCGGATTCCGGCGCGTTCGCCAGCGTCACCTGGAAGTTCGCGATCGTGCCGTCCGCCGACAGCTGCGGTGCGCCGACTTGACCGACGCCGTCGACCCCGGTCAGCGCCGTGCGGTAACTCGCGAGCTGGTCCTCGGCCAGCGGCGCGGCCGACTGCAACAGCACCTCCGAGGGCTGGGTGGCTCCGGCCGGCATGCCCTCGAGCAGCTCGGTGGTGAACGCCACCGACTCCGAGGCATCGGTGGTCGAGCCCGAGCTCAGATCGAAGGTCGGATTGAAACCGAAGGCGAACACGCCCAGCACCACCAGCACACCGCCGGAGGCGACGGCGAATACGCCGGGCCGCCTGCCCATCGCCGCGCCGATCGCGCCGAACCGGGCGCCCTTGGGCTCCACCTGCCAGGCCTTCGACGGCCAGAACACCTTGGTGCCCAACAGCGAGACGATCGCGGGCACCAGCGTGAGCCCGGCCAGCAGCGCCACCGCGACCGCGATCGCCAGTGCCGGTCCCAGCGCCCGGAACATCCCGAGGCTCGACAGGGTCAGCGCCATGAACGCGATGATCACCGCGGCCGCCGCCGACGTGATGGCCTCGCCGACCCGCGCGACGGCATTGACCATGGCGGTCTTCGGATCGTCGCCCGCCCGCAGCCGTTCCCGGTACCGGAACATCAGGAACAGGATGTAGTCGGTGCCCACACCGAACAGCACCACCAGCAGGATCGAGTTCACCGAGGTATCGATCTCGAGGTCGAAGGCCTCGGCCGCCATGGCGATCAGGCCACCGACGGTGCTCGAGATGGCGCCGATGGTGACCACCGGCAGCAGCGCGATGACCGGACTGCGGAAGATGATCAGCAGCAACACCAGGATCAGCACGATCGTGGCGATGCCGATGATCGCCATGCCCTTCTCACCCTGCTCGGTCTGGTCCAGAGTCTGCGCCGCCGTGCCGGTGATGCCCGCCTTGAGACCGGTGCCCTCGACCTGCTCCTTCAGGTGCTCGCGCAGACTCTTCACCGCCTCGCCCTGGGTCTTGTCCGCCGCGTCGGTCAGCTTGGTCATCCGCACCGCGATGACCTGGACCAGGCGATTCTCCGAGGGCGGTGTCACCTGGAGGCCGGTGACGCCCTTGATGTCGCGGGCTGTGAGCGCGCCGGCCGCGGCGGCGATCGTGGCCGAGTCGGTCTCGGTCAGCGGGCCGCCGTCCGCGCGGACCGCCACGATCAGCGCGGCCGGTGCGGCATTCTGCGGGAAGGCCTGTTCCTGCAGCTTCATCGCCTGGATCGACTCGTAATGCGAGGGCAGGAAGGCGGATTGGTCGGTCGTCGCGGTGAGCGCGGGTGCCGTGGACAGCACGGCGACGATCGCGATCACCCACAACCCGATCACTTTCCACGGATGGTGGACGACGACGCGCCCCAGTCTGGCGAACATGATGGAGGTCCTTTCCGGGCCAGGTGGGTCAGACGTCGAGGTCTTGGGTCCGCGGATGCCGCGCGCGGTCGGCGATCGTCTCGTGGACCTTCGGCGGCACCAGCGCGCGCAGCGCGTCGAGCGAGTCGACGACCTCGACGGTGAAATCGCCCCAGTTCTGCTCGCCGATCATGGAGCGCCAGTCCTTCCAGTCCTTGGTCCAGTGCTCGGCGAGCGCATAGTCCGCCCACTCGGAGGTCTGGGTGTGCACCACGTAGTTGCCCTTGCGGGTGAGGTACACGCGAATGGTGTCGACGCTCTTCTTGCTCACCTGCCGCGACTCGCCGACCTTGCGCCCGGTGAAGCGCTGGAAGCGGCCGCCCCCGGGGCCGACCTTGACGGTGATCGGGCCGAATCCGTCGGCGTCGGGCTTGGTGGTGTCGGGCTTGGTGGTGTCGACGGTGGCGGGCGTCGGGTGCGTCTCGGTGGTCATCGGTCGCTCCATTTCAATATGTGCATGCGCATATGGGCATGGTTATTCGAGCGGCGAGCCCCTGTTCCGGCTCGTCGTCGCTGGTCTGTGTGCAGTTGTGCGGCGGCTGTGTGTCCCGCCCGACTCACTATAAGTAGATGTATACGTATATCGCAAGGGTCAAAAAAAGTCCGCACGGATCGACCCCGTGCGGACCGCGGATCGGCGGCTCGGAACTACAGCTCGTACACGCCGAACGCCCGGTTCTGGATGCACATCGGCATCACGTGGACCCGGTCGGTCCATTCGAATTTGGCTGCGGCCTCGACGGTTCCGCGCTCGTCGACGCACACGCTCGCGGTGCCCGGCATGGTCAGCGGGTTCAGCACGGCCAGCGGAATGCCCGCGTGGATGCCGCTGTAGAGGCCACCGCTGAAGCACAGCGGGGTGATCGCGATGCCGCGCTGCGCGCTCTCCCGGTCGGCCGCGGCCTGCGCGCCCGGCACACCGGAGCAGTCGAGGGGGTTCTCGTTCGACGCCTGGGCGGGAACGGTCAAGAGGGTGAATCCGGCCGCACAGCCCGCGGCGACGGCCATCAGGGATCGAGCAAATGAGGTCCTGGTCATAGCCGCATTGAAGCACTCGTGGCGGGTCGCACACACAATCGGCGGCGGCGTGTCGACCCGCCAGTCACCGGGGACGGGCCTCCAGCACGCAGTCCGGCGCCGCCGTCTGGACTGTTCGCTCCAGGGTGAAGCCGCTGCGCGCCAGCAGCGCGCGGAACTCGGCCTCGGTGCGTTCGTGGCCGCCCTCGGTGTTCACCAGCATCTCCAGGTCGATGAATTTCCCCGGGTGCGGCCGCCGATGCTCGGGCAACACCAGCTCGAGCAGCAGCAATGTCGAGGTCGGACGCATGGCGGCGCGCACGGTGCGCAGGATCTGCTCGGCCTGGGCGTCGGACCAGTCGTGCACGATGTGTTTGAGCAGGTAGACGTCGCCGCCCTGCGGGACCTCCGCGAAGAACGAGCCGCTCTCGACCGCGCAGCGCTGCCCCAGCCCCGCGGCCGTGAGGTCGGCGGCAAGGTCCTCGACCACATTCGGCAGATCGAACACGATGCCCCGAGCCGCCGGATACCGGCCGAGGAGCTCGATGAGCAGACTGCCGCGCCCGCCGCCCACATCGACGAGGGTGCCGAACCGGCTGAAGTCGTAGGCGGCGAGCAGGGGCTCGATCGCCAACGTGCTCACGCTGGTCATGGCGTTGTCGAACAACTCGCCGACCTCGCGGTTCACCGCCGCGTACTCGAAGAAGCTCGCTCCGTCCAAGGCCCGACCGACGGCTTCGCCGCTGCGCACCGCGTCGGTGAGATGAGACCAGTGGTTGCGGTGGTACGGCGAGCCGAAGAACCGCGACAGATCACGCAGCGTCACCTCGGCGTCGCTGCGCAGCGCGTCGCCGATCCGGGTCAGCGCGTAGGTGCCGTCGCGCCGCTGGGCGAAGAGGTCGTAACTCACCAGCAGCCGCATCAGCCTGCGCAGCCCGTCTTCGTCGGCCTCGACCGCGCGCGCCAGCTCGGCCGCCGTGCGCGGGCCCCGGGCCAGTTCGTCGGCGATCCCGAGTTCGGCGGCGGCGCTGATGGCCTGGGACAGAAAGCCGGCGACCTGGAACTCCAGCAGGGCGATGTGGCCGGGAACCAGTTTCCGTTGCAGCGCGCCGAGCGCGTCCCGCAACCGATCGATCGCGCGGATCACGGGCAGCGGAGGGAGCTTCTTCGGTGCTGTGGACGCCATCGTGACCCCATCGTCGGCCGGTTGACCTGCACGTACGGACAGAGCTTACGGGAGCAGGGGTGACCAGGGACAGGGATTGCGCGCCCGGCCGATCGAGTGCCGAGGTGGCTCAGGTCGGCGTGGCCAGGGCGAACGGCAGGACCGCGTCCGCGCCGCTGGTGCGCAGGGCGTGGGCGGCGACGGTCATGGTCCAACCGGTGTCGGTGAGAGTGTCCACCAGCAGGATCGGGCCGTCGACGCCGGACAGATCGGGGACCTCCCACGAGTCGAACAGCCCCGCTACCCGGTGCGCGGAATTCGCCGCCGACACCGGCGGCCGATCCGGCCTCGTGGGCAAGGTGCCGAGGTTGTCGAGCCTGCCGACCTGCGCGAGCCGCGCGGCCAGACTCGTGGTGAGCTGCGGATAGCGCGGCGATTCCAGCGCCAGCACCGAGGTCGGCCGGGTGGCCCAGTTCCAGTCGCGCAGGACGGCGATGCACGCGTCGAAGACGGCGTCGGGCACCGGGGCATCGGGTCCGTCGAGCAGCGCGCGCAGCCGCTGACCCCAGCCGAGGTCGGTGAGCCTGCCCAGCACCCGGCCGGTGTCGGCGGCACCGGTGATCTTGCCCGACAACGGGATTCCCAGTTTCGCCATGCCGGTCGGCCACTGCTTGCGCGGTGCCAGATCGAGCCCGGGCCGGTCCAGCCTGGCCCTGGTGGCGGCGACAGCGGCCGCGTCGACGGTGGTGTCGGGGCGGGCGCCGGTGCAGTTGTCACAGCGTCCGCAATCGGGGGTCGCGGCGTCGAGGGCGGCCAAGCCGGGATCGTCGAGCTGACGGCGCAGGAAGGTCATCCGGCAGGCGGTGGTCGCCTGGTAGTCGATCATCGCCTGCTGCTCGGTGTCGCGGGCGGCGGCCAGGCGTTCGTAGCGCTCGGTGTCATAGGTCCACGGCTCGCCGGTGGACAGCCAGCCGCCGCGTACCCGCCGGACCGCGCCGTCCACGTCGAGCACCTTCAGCACCATCTCCAGGCGCGACCGGTTCAGCTCGACCAGCGGTTCCAGCGCCACCGTCGACATCGGCCGATCGGTGTCCAGGGCGGCCAGTACCGCGCGCACGATGTGCTCGCGCGGGAACGCCACCGAGGCGAAGTAGCTCCAGATCCGCGCGTCCTCCGCGCCCGGCAGCAACACCACCTCGGCGCGATCGGTGCCACGCCCCGCACGCCCGACCTGCTGGTAATAGGCGATCGGGGAGGACGGCGCGCCCACGTGCACCACGAAGCCGAGATCGGGCTTGTCGAAGCCCATGCCCAACGCCGACGTCGCGATCAGTGCCTTCACCTCGTTGTTCAGCAGCGCGCCCTCGAGCACCTCGCGTTCGGCCGGGTCGGTCTGGCCGGTATAGGCGGCGACGGTGTGACCGTGCGAATTCAGCACGTCGGCCAGGTCGTGCGCGGCGGCGACCGTGAGGCAGTAGATGATGCCCGAGCCGGGCAGCCGGTCCAGTTGGGCGCCCAGCCAGGCCGTGCGCTGCACCGCGTCGTCGAAGCGCACCACCGACAGGTGCAGCGACTCGCGGTCCAGCGTGCCCCGCAGCACCAGGGTGTCGGTGCCGATCTGGCCCGCCACGTCGGTGACCACGCGATCGTTGGCCGTCGCGGTGGTCGCCAGGACCGGCACATCCGAGCCGAGATCGGCGATCAGCGTCCGGATGCGGCGGTAGTCGGGCCGGAAGTCGTGGCCCCAGTCCGAGACACAGTGCGCCTCATCGATCACGACCAGCCCCGCGTCGGCGGCCAGCCGGGGCAGCACCTGATCGCGAAAGTCCGGATTGTTCAACCGCTCCGGGCTCACCAGCAGCACGTCGACCGCGCCGTCGGCCACCCGCTGATGGATCTCGTCCCACTCGGTGACATTGCCCGAGTTGATCGTGTCGGCCACCACCCCGGCCCGCTCCGCGGCGGCCACCTGATTGCGCATCAACGCCAGCAGCGGCGACACGATCACCGTCGGCCCCCGCCCCGCCCGCCGCAACAGCTTCGCCGCGATGAAATACACCGCCGACTTGCCCCAGCCGGTCCGTTGCACCACCAGCGCCCGGCGCCGCTGCACCACCAGCGCCTCGATCGCGACCCACTGGTCCTCCCGTAACCGCGCCTGCGGCCCGGCGAGCTCCCGCAACAACTCCTCCGCGCGTTCGCGCAGGTCGGGAGCCGTCAGGTCGAGCACGTCGTTGCCGGTCGCTGAGGTCATGGGCACCATGCTGCCCGACCCCACCGACAGACACGATCGGCAGTACGAGCTTTCCGCCGCTCCGCGTTTCCGGCCGGAGCCAGGTGCGTCGGGCGGTGTCCGGGCGGCCATCGGAGGGGCGGTGGCTCGGCGCGCCCGTCCCCGGGGAGTCACCCATGCCCGTGCGCGATCAGTCGGCGCGACCACGGGACTGGTGAGGGGTATCGCGTTCCTTCGGCGAAATGCCCGCTGAGGGAGGAGAATAGGGCGCGACACCGGACTCTGCCGGAGGGCTGCATGGCGAACAGATTCGATCCGCCTACGGGCTGGACGCCGCCCGGGTCGCAGTTCCGGACGAATTCGGGGGCGTCGCGCACCGTGGCGGGCGCGTTCCTCGCGCTGATCGTCACCCCGCTCGGGATGACCTTGGCGGCGCACGGTGCGTTGGACACCAGCCGGTGGGTGATCCTGGGCGATGCCGCCGACCGGTTCGGCTCGACCCTGCAGATCATCGGGGGCGCACTGCTGTTGTTGCTGGTCAGCGCGCTGGCCGGGTTCACGCCGATCGCGACGATCCTGGCCGGGCTGGTGTGGGGCGTGCTGCCGGGCCTGGTCTACTTCGTCTCGCCGGAGAGCACCTGGCGGATGGTGGGGGATCTGCCGCTGATGACCGACGAGCTGCACATCGCGCTCAACGCGTGGATCACCAGCGGCTTCACCTTCGTCCTCGGGCTGCTGCTCGTCGGCGCGGGGGTGGCGGGCACCCTGCGCCGACGATGACTCAGCCCTTCACACAGAGGACCTGACGCAGCGTCGCCACCACGTCGACCAGGTCGGCCTGCGCCGCGATCACCTCGTCGATGTCCTTGTACGCGGCCGGGATCTCGTCGACCACGCCCGCGTCCTTGCGCGATTCCACGCCCTCGGTCTGAGCGACCAGATCGGCGACCGTGAACTGCTTCTTGGCCGCGGTCCGGCTCAACCGCCGTCCCGCGCCGTGCGAGGCCGACTGGAACGAGGCCGGATTCCCCTTGCCCCGCACCACATACGACCGCGTCCCCATCGATCCGGGGATCAACGCCAGGTCACCCGCGCCCGCCCGCACCGCGCCCTTACGGGTCACCAGCATCGGCACACCGTCGATGACCTCCTCGGCCACATAGTTGTGGTGGCAGGAGACCGGCTCGTCGAACCGCACCTCGCGATCGGCGAATTCGTCGCGCACCGCCCGGCACACCAGCGACAGCATCACCGCGCGGTTGCGCGCGGCGTACTCCTGCGCCCAGGTCAGGTCGCGCCGGTACGCGGCCATCTCCGGCGTCCCGGCCAGGAACACCGCCAGATCCCGATCCGGCAGCGACTGATTGTGCGGCAGCGCCCGCGCCACCGCCATGTGCCGTTCGGCCAGCTCCTTGCCGATATTGCGCGACCCGGAGTGCAGCAGAATCCACACGGCGTCGTCCTGATCGAGGCAGACCTCGATGAAGTGATTGCCGCCGCCGAGCGAGCCGATCTGCTTGTGCGCCTTGGACTCCAGCGACGACACCCCTGGGTGCAGATCACCGAACTCGCGCCAGAACCGGTCCCAGCCCTTCGTCCGTGCCGACTGTCCGTGCGAACCGGCATGCAGCGCAGCGACGTTCACTGCCTCCTTGTGCGCGTTGAACCCCACCGGCACCGCCCGCTCGATCCGCGATCGCAGGGAACGCAGATCATCGGGCAGATCCGCGGCGGTCAGCCCGGTCTTGACGCTCTCCATCCCGCACCCGATATCGACACCCACCGCGGCGGGCGCGACCGCGTCCCGCATGGCGATGACCGATCCCACCGTCGCGCCTTTGCCCAGGTGCACATCCGGCATCACGCGCAGTCCGTACACCCACTCCAGCTCGGCGATATTGCGGAGCTGGCGCAGCGCCGACTGCTCGATCTCGTGCTCGTTGGCCCACATGAGCGTCTGCGCCCTGGTACCGCGCAGCTCGACGGGAAACATGGTTCGGTCCTCTCCTCGGTGTACTACCAACGGTAGGACCGCGGCGGCGGCATCGCACCTGAATATCGGGCGCTCAGGCGGTGCCGGGGAGCGAGCGGGTCAGTCCGTCGCGAGCGCGTGTTCGATCCGGGCGCGGTCCGGAATCGACGAGCTGGCGCCGAGCCTGGTGGTCGCCAGTGCGCCGGCGGCATTGGCCCAGGTCACTGCCGCTCGCGGGCCCTTCGGCCAGGTGGCGACGAGGGCGCCGGTGAAGGCGTCGCCGGCGCCGGTGGTGTCGACGACGTCGACGGTGCGTCCGGCGACCGCGAACTGGTTGCCCTCGGCTGATCGATACAGCGCACCGTCGCCGCCGAGCGTGCGGACCACGTGCGGAATCCGGTCGAGGTCGGCCGAATATCGTTCGGACTCGAGCGAATTCACGATCGCCAGGTCGACGTCGGCCCATAGCGCGGCGGGCAGCGGCTGTACCGGCGAGGGATTGAGCACGACGACCGTGTCCGCGGCGTGCGCGTGCCGGGCGGCCGCGGCCACGGTGGCGAGGGGAATCTCCAGCTGGCACAGCAGAATGTCGGCGTCCGCGATCGCCGCGAGCTCGTCCGCGGTCAAGTCGGTCACCCGCCCGTTCGCGCCCGCGACCACGATGATGCTGTTCTCGCCGGACTCGTCGACCACGATCGTGGCCACCCCGCTCGACCCGTCGACAGTGCGTAGCAGGGTGGTGTCGACATCGGCGTCGGACAGCGTCGATCGCAGCGTGGCGCCGAACGCGTCGTCTCCTGTCGCGCCGAGGAAGCGCACCCGCGCGCCTGATCTGGCCGCCGCGATGGCTTGATTCGCGCCCTTGCCGCCCGGCACTGTCGCGAAGCCGGACCCGAGGACGGTCTCGCCTGGTGCGGGGCGCTGCGGCGTGGTCGTGACCAGATCCATGTTGACGCTGCCCAGCACGACGACGGTGGGTGCGGCGCAGCGGTGCATCCGACGAATCTAGCGGTGCGGGCACCGTCGGCGCGGGTTTCGGGCGGCTCGCGCGCCGATCGACCGGTGACCTGTGGACAAGTCCCCCCGCCGCCAAAACCTGTGGACAACTCGGTCTCGCCGCCGGTAGGAGGCGTATTCCGGGGTCCGGGTGGCGTCGAGGCGGACCGGCGGCCTGCGTACGCTGATACCCATGACGGTAGAAGTGACCCCCGAGCTCGACATCCGCGCAGCGGTGCACGACGCCGCCCGCAGGGCTCGCGTCGCGTCCCGTGTGCTGGCTCAGCTGACCACGGCGCAGAAGAACGAGGCCCTGCACGCGGCGGCCGACGCCCTGCTCGCCGCCGCCGACCGCGTGCTGGCGGCCAACGCCGCCGACATCGCGACCGCGCAGGCCGCGGGCACCGAGGAGAACCTGCTCGACCGCCTGCGGCTGACCAAGGCCCGCATCGACGGCATCGCCTCCGGCCTGCGGCAGGTGGCCGGGCTGCCCGATCCGGTGGGCGTCGTCGTGCGCGGTTCCACGCTGCCCAACGGCCTCGAGATCCGCCAGACCCGGGTGCCGCTCGGCGTGGTCGGCATGGTCTACGAGGCGCGCCCCAATGTCACCGTCGACGCGTTCGGCCTGGCACTCAAGTCGGGCAACGCCGCACTGCTGCGCGGCTCCTCCTCGGCCGCGAACTCCAATGCCGCGCTCGTCGAGGTGCTGCGCGAAGCGCTTGTCGCCCAGGGCGTCCCGGCCGATGCGGTCCAGCTGTTGCCCAGCCACGACCGTTCCAGCGTCACCCACCTGATCCAGGCGCGCGGCCTGGTCGACGTGGTCATCCCGCGCGGTGGCGCCGGCCTGATCAACGCGGTGGTGCGCGACGCGCAGGTGCCGACCATCGAGACCGGCACCGGCAACTGCCACGTCTACGTGCACTCCGCCGCCGATCTGGACATGGCCGAGGCCATCCTGCTCAACGCCAAGACCCGCCGTCCCAGCGTCTGCAACGCCGCCGAGACCGTCCTCATCGACGCGGCGGTCGCCGAGACGGCGCTGCCCCGGCTGAGCAAGGCGCTCGAGGATGCCGGAGTGACCATTCACGGCGATCTGCCCGGCCAGGTGCCCGCCACGGATGCCGACTGGGGTGAGGAGTACCTCACGCTGGATATCGCGCTGAAGGTCGTCGACGATCTCGATGCCGCCGTCGACCACATCAACACCTGGGGCACCGGCCACACCGAGGCCATCGTCACCGCCGATCTGGCCGCCGCGCGGGAGTTCACCACCCGCGTCGACGCCGCCGCGGTGATGGTGAACGCGTCCACCGCGTTCACCGACGGCGAGCAGTTCGGGTTCGGCGCCGAGATCGGCATCTCCACCCAGAAGCTGCACGCCCGCGGCCCGATGGCACTGCCCGAACTCACCTCCACGAAGTGGATCGTGTGGGGCGACGGCCAGACTCGGCCGGTGTGATCGTGACGCTTGTACAGGAACCGATCTTCACCTCGGTCGACGACGTCATCACCCGCCTGGCCGAGACCGGCTACCTGGCCGACAAGGCCACCGCCACCTCGGTCTTCCTGGCCGACCGGCTGGGTAAGCCGCTGCTCATCGAGGGCCCGGCCGGTGTCGGCAAGACCGAGCTGTCGCGCGCGGTGGCCCAGGTCGCCGGCGCCGAACTGGTCCGGCTGCAGTGCTACGAGGGTGTCGACGAGGCCCGCGCGCTCTACGAGTGGAACCACGCCAAGCAGATCCTGCGGATCCAGGCGTCGAGCGAGAACGACTGGGCCGAAACCAAAGCCGACGTCTTCACCGAGGAATTCCTGCTCTCGCGCCCGCTGCTCACCGCCATCCGGCGCAGCGAGCCGACGGTGCTGCTGATCGACGAGACCGACAAGGCCGACGTCGAGATCGAGGGCCTGCTGCTCGAGGTGCTCAGCGATTTCGCGGTGACCGTGCCGGAACTGGGCACCATCACCGCCACCCGCAAGCCGTTCGTGGTGCTCACCTCGAACGCCACCCGCGAGCTGTCGGAGGCGCTCAAGCGCCGCTGTCTGTATCTGCACCTGGACTTCCCCGACGAAGACCTGGAGCGTCGGATCCTGGCCAGCCGGGTGCCCGAGCTGGCGGAGTCGGTCGCCGAGCAGCTGGTCCGGATCGTGCACGTGCTGCGCGGGATGCAGCTCAAGAAGCTGCCGTCGGTGGCCGAATCGATCGACTGGGGTCAGACCCTGCTGGCCCTGGGCGCGGCAGACCTCGACGATGCCACCGTGCGCGCCACCCTCGGCGTGGTGCTCAAGCACCGCAGCGACCACCAGCGCGCGCTGGCCGAGCTGAAGCTGGCCTGAGATGACTGCGCCTGCCCCGCACGGACTCGGCGGGCACGTGGCCGGGTTCGTCGCGGCATTGCGGGCCCGCGGTGTGCCGGTCGGGCCGTCGGAGACCGTCGACGCGGGCCGGGTGCTCACCGTGCTCGATCTGCTCGATCGCGAGTCCGTGCGGGAGGGGCTGGCGTGCGCGTTGTTGCGCCGCCCCACCCATCGCGCCACCTTCGACGGGCTGTTCGACCTGTGGTTCCCGGTCGCGGTGGGGGAGCGCACCACCGAGACACGGGACCTGCCCCGCACACCCGACGGCCAGATCGACCTGCCTGCCCTGCGCGAGCAGCTCGCCGAGCTGCTCGCCGCGGAGGACGGGGGTCGGCAGCTGGAGTTGCTGGCCGGACAGGTCGTCGAACAGCTCGGCCAGTACCAGTCCGCGCGCGGACCGTCGTTCTCGGCCTATCAGGCGATGAAAGACCTTGCGCCGCAGACCTTGCTGTCGCGGGTGCTGGCGGGGCTCGCGCTGCCGCCGGACGCGAGCGAGCGCGACACCGAGGTGGCCCAGCGGATCGTCCGGGAACGGATCGCCGGCTTCCGGGCGAGCGTGGAAGCCGAGACCAACCGTCGCGTCGCCGAACAGATCGGGCGCGACCGTGTCGCTACCTACGGTGTGGCCCGCCAAGCCGAGGACGCCGACTTCCTGCGTGCCTCCGAACGCGAACTCGTCGAACTCCGTCGCGGCAGCCAGCGGCTGGCCCGAATCCTGGCGTCGCGCTTGGCCGTGCGGCGCAAGAAGGCCCGCCGTGGCGAGATCGACCTGCGCAAAACCCTACGGGCGTCGATGTCGACCGGTGGTGTGCCGATCGATCTGGTGAATCGCAAGCCACGGCCCGGCCGCCCGGAACTGGTGCTGCTGTGCGACATCTCGGGCTCGGTGGCCGGCTTCAGCAACTTCACCATGCTGCTGGTGAGCGCGCTGCGCGAACAGTTCTCCCGGGTCAGGATCTTCGCCTTCGTCGACCGCACCGACGAGGTCACCGGCTTCTTCGATCCGTACGCCGGCCTCGACAACGTGCTCACCAGGATCTTCACCGAGTCGCGGATCATCGACGCCGACGGACACTCCGACTACGGCCAGGCGCTGACCACCTTCGCCGACAACTTCGGTGACGCCGTCACCAGCCGCAGCTCGCTGCTGGTGCTCGGCGACGGCCGCACCAACTACCGCAATCCGAAGCTCGACGTCCTGCGTCAGCTCGTCGACACCGCCCGGCACGCGCACTGGCTGAACCCGGAGCCGCGGAACCTGTGGGGCACCGGTGATTCGGCGGCCCGCGACTACGGCGAGGTGATCGAGATGCACGAATGCCGGTCGGCCCGGCAGCTGACCGATGTGGTCTCCCGGTTGTTGCCCGTGTGAAGGAGCTGGTGATGAGCGAGGATCTGCTGGCCTACTGCCTGGCCAAACCCGGTGCCTGGCAGGACGAACCGTGGGAGGGTGACGTCGTCGCCAAGGTCGTCGACAAGATCTTCGCCTTCCTCGGCGGCGGCGACTCGATCGGCCTCAAGTGCGGCCGTGACCGCGCCGAAGCCGACGAACTGGTGCACGTCTATCCCGACGATGTCACCGCCTCGGCCTACATCGGCCGCTACGGCTGGAACAGCGTCACCGTGGGCGGTGCCGTCCCGCCCGACGAACTGCGTGAGCTGATCGACGCCTCCTACGACGCGATCGTGGCCAAACTGCCGAAGTCCAAGCGCCCCACGGTCTGATCGTTTCAGCGGACGTTAAGCCGCTTACAGGCGCCATCCACCAAGATCACCGCCATGCTGGCAGGGGCGTCGCGCGACGACGAGCGGTTCGGTCGACGGGCGTCGGCCGACACGGTGGTACGAGTGGTGGCACGGCGGGCGCGGTCGACCCGGTGACCGATCCGCTCGCGAACCCCGGTGCCGGAGCCGTTCCGTCGCCGTGCACGGCACCCGACAGCACGGTCCCGTCCGGCGAGATCGTGCGCCCCGAGCACCTGCGTCCGGGCGCGGGGGCACGGGCGGCGCGGCGGCTTGCCGATCTCGCGGCGACCCGGC
>NZ_JBCGFB010000086.1:0-26508 GCF_038752175.1 Nocardia sp. No.11
ATCGACCCGGTGCGCGGGCAGCTCGCCCTGCGCGCCGCCACCGCGATCCTCGGCGCCGCCGGATGACCCGGCCCGGAGCGCGGGCGGCAAGCCCGCTGCCACAGCACCGCCCGCTCGATCACCAGGAGCAGCCCGCATGACCGATATCGACGACAACCATTCGCGCCGTTGGCGGCTCGTTCTCGGGCAGGCCGCGCAGGAACAGCTCGGCGGCCTGTCCTCGGGCCCCGACCAGGCGATGGACCAGGCCCTCGGCGCCCTCTACAACACCGGCGAGGCCGGCGGATCGACGAAGCGGTCCGGCGGACTCGGCGGTTCGGCGCCCCGGGTGGCGCGCTGGCTCGGCGACATCCGCACCTACTTCCCCGCGACCGTGGTCGAGGTGATGCAGCGCGATGCCGTGCAGCGGCTCAACCTCACCCAGCTGCTGCTCGAACCCGAACTGCTGGAATCGGTGGAACCCGATGTGCACCTGGTGGGGACGCTGCTCGGCTTGAACCGGGTGATGCCGGAGACCACGAAGGCCACCGCCCGGATGGTGGTCGAGAAGGTGGTGCGCGAGATCGAGCAGCGCATCGCGGCCAAGACCGTCGCCGCGGTCACCGGCGCGATCAATCGCTCGGCCCGCACCCACCGCCCGAAACTGCGCGACATCGACTTCGACCGCACCATCCGCAAGAACCTCGCCAACTACCTGCCCGAGCATCGCACCGTCGTGCCGGAACGGCTCGTCGGCTACGGGCGCAAGGCGCAGTCGATCCAGCGCGACGTGGTGCTGGCGATCGATCAATCCGGCTCGATGGCGGCCAGTGTCGTCTACGCGTCGGTCTTCGGCGCGGTGCTGGCGTCGATGCGGTCGCTGAAGACCTCGCTGGTGGTGTTCGACACCGAGGTCGTCGATCTCACCGACCAGCTCAGCGACCCGGTCGACGTGCTGTTCGGCACCCAGCTCGGCGGCGGCACCGACATCAACCGCGCCATCGCCTACTCGCAGTCGCTGATCACCCGGCCCACCGACAGCCTGTTCGTGCTCATCTCCGATCTTTACGAGGGCGGCGTGCGCGAGGAGATGCTGCGCCGGTGCAACGCCATGAAGGAGGCCGGCGTCCAGGTGGTGGTCCTGCTCGCGCTCTCGGACGAGGGCGCGCCCGCCTACGACCACGACAACGCCGCCGCGCTGGCCGCGCTCGGCATCCCCGCCTTCGCCTGCACCCCGGACAAATTCCCCGATCTGCTGGCGACCGCCCTCGATCGTGGCGACCTCACCCATTGGGCCGACACCCACGCTCCCGCCGTGTAGTACCGCGAGTTTCGCTAGGCTGCGAAGCGATCGGGTTCGGTGAACGGGGTGAGGCGATGTTGCGGCGCGGGGAGGTGTTCGCCGGGTTCGTCATCGAGCGGGAGCTGGGGCGCGGTGGGATGGGCGCGGTGTACGCGGCCCGTGATCGGCGGCTGCCGCGGCTGACCGCGCTCAAGCTCATGCACCGTGACCTGTTCACCGACTTCGAGATCCGCACCCGGTTCGAACGGGAAGCGGACCTGGTCGCGCAGCTGGATCACCCGAACATCATCACCGTCTACGACCGTGGCGTCGACGAGGAACAGCTGTGGATCGCCATGCAGTTCGTCGACGGGGTCGACGCGGCGGCGGTCCCGGTGCCGCAGTTCGGGATCGAGCGGATCGCGCAGGTGGTCACCCAGACCGCGAGCGCGCTGGACTACGCGCACCGCCAGGGCGTGCTGCACCGCGACGTGAAACCGGCCAACATCCTGCTCTCGCGGACCGCGGGCGTCGGCGCCGGCTTCGACGAACGCGTGCTGCTCACCGACTTCGGCATCGCGAAACTCCTCGACGACACCGGCGGTCTCACCCGCACCGGCCAGTTCACCGCCACCATCGCCTACGCCTCGCCCGAACAACTCAGCAGCGCGCCCCTCGACGGCCGCGGCGACCAGTACTCCTTGGCCTGCACCGTGTTCCGACTGCTCACCGGCACCGGCCCGTTCGACGCGCCCAACCCGGCCACCGTCATGCTCGGCCATCTCAACGCCGTGCCGCCACGAGCCAGCACCCGGCGTTCCGCCTTGCCGCCGGCGGTCGACGCGGTGCTGGCCAAGGCGATGGCCAAGGATCCGGCGCGGCGCTTCCCCACCTGCGCCGATTTCGCGGCCGCGCTCACCGAATCCCTCACGCGCCGAGGGTCTGCCCCCAGTTCGTCAGCCACGCCCCGGACCTCCGTCTCCACCGGTCACGCACCGGACCACCGATCCGGCACCGACTTCCGCGGCCGTGGTGCCGGACCGGCTGGCCACCCCGATGCACCGCAGACCCGGCGCAACACCGCATCGGATCCGGCCCGCCGGTCCGAGCCGACAGCACGCGGCGCGACATCCGCGGACGGCCGACCACGCATCGACATCCGGCACCCGGCGCGGCACCCCGGCTCTCCCGCTCGCACACCGGTTTCCGGTTGGCACGACCCCGAGCCCCGGCGCGAACACACGCACCGCAGCAGCGACGCCGTGGTCAGCGCCGGGTCGGTGTGGCTGAACGCGGTGCACGGTTGCCTGCTCGGCGGCGCGATCGGCGACGCGCTCGGCGCGCCGATCGAGACCAGAACCCTGCGGCAGATCCGGGACCAGTACGGCCCGGACGGTCTCACCGACACCGATCCACTGCGGATCTCCGAAGAGACGCAGCTGACCGCGTTCACCGTGGAGGCGTTGATCCGCGGCTCGGTGCGAGCCAGAGCCAAGGGTATCGGCGGGGCCACCATGGGCCTGCTCCAGCAGGGCATGCTCGTCTGGCTGCGCGGCCAGGTGGTCGACCTGCCCGACCAGCCCTTCGCGCTGCACAGCTCACTCAGCGGCCACCCCGAACTGATCGAGCAACGGGGCGTGGCGAATTCGGTGTACACGGCCCTGCTCCAGGCTGCGGCAAGGCGTGCGCCAGCCAGCCCGCTTGGCACCCGCGATCAGCCGATCAACGCTTCCAAGGGCAGTGGCGCGATGATGGGAGCCGCGCCCTGCGGATTCGGCTACGCCGCCGACCGTTCCGGCGCGGCCATCGGCGCGATCTTCGAATTGGGTTGCGACGCTGCCGCCCTCACCCATGGCCACCCCAGCGGCTGGCTGCCCGCAGGCACCCTCTCAGCACTGATCTACCGGCTCTCGCGGGGCGATGACACCGCGACCGCGCTGGGCCGCGCGCAAGCTGAACTCGCGAGCTATCCCGAGCACGGGGAAACCTCGGCCGCACTGGACAAGTGCATTGCACTGGCGGGCGCGATCGCGCGCGCCGGTCGGGCGCCTGCCCCGGAGGAGGTAGAGTCCCTCGGCCGAGGCTGGATCGGCCCCGAGGCGCTGGCCATCGCGGTCTTCGCCGTGCTCGCAGCCGAATTCCGCGGTGGCGCACCACACGACATCGTCCGCACCGGACTCCTGCTGTCGGTCAACCACTCCGGCGACAGCGACGCTGTCGGTTCCATCGCCGGCAGCCTCCTCGGCGCCCGCTACGGCCGCGCCGCCCTCCCCCATCGCTGGGCCGACACCGTCGACGCGGGCGCGGTCCTAGGCCGCCTGTCCACCGACTACTGCACAGAATTCGGCCTCACCCCACCCCGCGACGCCCACGGCCAACCCACCGACGACTGGTTCGACCGCTACCCGACATGACCTGGCGACCGCCGCATCTCTATCTGCTCGATTCACCGGTTTCGGTCGAACTCGGTACCGCTCGTGTCGTCCCAAAACTTGGGGCCTAGCATGACACGGTCATTGGGATCGATCGCATCCCGCTTTTTCTTAGCTTCTTCGAACATCTTCCGGTATTTGGCAAGCTCTTCTGGGGTGGGCGCCTCGACGCCAGCCTCTTCCGGCGTGGAGAACGTCTTTCCTGCTACTCTTTCGCTCATCTCAGTCACCTCTCTGCCATCTTGATGATGGTCTTCCCACTACTATCCACGTAGTTATCTACGACATAGAATTTGGAGCCTGGGCGAAATAGTACCTCAGCCTCGTCTGCAGCATTTGGAATGCGACTATACTGTTCGATATCCTTCCCAGTTTTCGACGCTATTTCAAATTGAACGTTTCCGGGAAACGACCCGGAAGAATTCCTTGAAGTGCTCACGAATGCATCTTCGGTTATCACCTCACCTGGCTTATATTTTGCAATGACATCAGCCGGTAGGTCGGTGCCGCGATATACCACGCCATCATAATTTGGCAACTTAGAGAGAGCCGTGTCGATGTCATTGATCTTCGCCTGCTGCGTGGCGTCCGCGTTACCTTCCCGTAAGGCTGCATTGAGTTGTTTGTAGCCCAATGGACCCAGATCCTCCTCCGTGTAGTCCCCGATCGCATCGATGTCCTTCTGGGAAAGCTTAGACTTCGGTGCAGCCTTGAGCTTCTCTACCAGCTTAGTCGTCAGATCCTTGATCCGTTGGACAGTGTCTTTGGTCTTCGTGGTGATGCGCTCAACTGCGACAGCGGTCTTGAGTTTGCCAGCCCTGATGACGGCGCGGATGAGGTCAACGAATCTGTCGATAGCTTTGGCTGTTTTCGCAGCGGCCAACGCCGCACCCACCCCGGAAACTGACGAATGAAGTAGCCACGGCGATGGCGGCGTTGATGGCGATCTCTTCGAGCAGCGCCTTGCCGAGGTCTTCGAGTGTCTTTCGGAGCTGTTCGCGCAGGTCGTCATGGGCTTGTTTTTGGTCGCGGCAAGCTTGGGCGATTTCGCCGTAGGCCCCTGAGATGTCAGAAGCAGCAGTCTTGAGTTCGCGTAGGTCTTCATCTATGAAGTTGGCATCAGGGGAGGTGACCTGGTCGAACATGGCTGCTACGCGTTCGAGTTCGGTGGCGACCGCGGTGACCGATTCATGGGTGGCCATGGCGTTCCACAGGTCGGCTGCACGGGAGAGCTTGCCGGTATCGCCGTCTGGGATAGGGATGCCGACCTTGGCGGCGAGTTCGAGTCCGTCGTCAACGATGCCGCGTCCGTCGCCGCCGGCCGAGGTCGGGAGCGTGAAGATTAGTTGATCGAGGCTTCCAGTGAATGCAGGGTTCAGAGTCGGCAGCTGGGGTTCAGGCACACCCGAAGCTGGGTTGTGGTCGGCGAGCGCGTGGTTGTATCCAGCCTGGTTGAGTACACTGGCGTAGCCATCGAGGGCAAGGACCATGTCCAGCGACATCTTCCAAAGTTCCCTCGCCCGAGTATCGTAGGAGTCTGCCCACGTCTTCCCGTCGCCCACGCTGCCGGCCATGCCGGAAGTTTCTTTCAGTGAATACATGCCACTTTGGAATGCGGTCATTAGACCGGACGCAGCGGTATTGCAGGCAGTCGCGGCATCGTAGTAGACCTGGGGCGCGACATCGAGGACGGTCATCGCAAGCCTCCGCTGGCGCGCACGGCGAGCGCGGTCGCCGCTTCGCAGCTGAATCGCTGATGGCTGGCGCATATGGAGTTGATACCCGCTGCAACGTCCCGTGTGCCCGTGATCCGTTGAGCAAAGGTGTCATTGCCAAGGAGGACCGACTGACCAGTCCTGCATGCTCGGACACGCGTGGCGTGTTGCAGGATTCCGGCGTGGTCGGCAACGAGGAAGCTGGTGAATCCGGCTACGCGGGTAGTGATTTCGTCGAGTTCGGTAGCGGCGACCCGTAGCGGTTCAGCCATGAAGTGTTCCCCCCTGTGGATTGTGGCAGGTCGAACGAACTGGTGTTGGTGGCGCGGCTGGTGGTCGAATCGGCCGAGGGCATCAAGAATTCGACGAATCGCCAATCACAAGCTTCCGATCCCACCACCACGAGAATCGGCCCTCGACGATCATGCTCGTCCCAGCATTTCAAGGTTGGCCGCGATGGCGGCCGTATACCGGTCATATGCCGCCTGGACCGCTTGGCGCATCGTGTCGATGCCTTCGGCTACATCGGTTGCGCCGGTTGCCCAGTCGCGGAAGGCTTCGGCTTGCGCGTCGGCTGCCGCGCCTGTCCAGTTCTGCTGTACGGCTGCGATCCGTTGCTGCAGGCCGTCGAGGCTATCGTTGAGGAACCCGACGAACCCGCTCACACGGGCAACCATCTGTTCCAGTTCGGCGAGGTCAGCGCGGAAAGGTTGGGCGTTGTCTGCCATCACAGATTCAGTCTGTGCACGGGACTCACTGCAGCGGATGTGGCCGCCGCGTTCGATACGTCCTGGTCTTCGAGGGTCTTTGTGGTGACGCCGAGCAATTCGGCCATGATGCTCAACGCGTCGAGCACCGAGTCGGCGCCGACCTTGGTTTCGGTCCAGCCTTCCGAGAAGGTGTCAGCTGATGTTCCGCGCCAGCTGTTCAGCAATGCGGTGATCTCGGTATCGAGCGATGTCAGGCCGTTGATCAGGGATTCTGCGACCTGCTGAACGTACTGACCAGCATCGGTGACCTCGTCTGGCACCAACGCGAAGTCTTTGCCTGACTCGGATGGTGTCGTTGCCAGATCCCTCCCCGTTTAGATTCACATCCTGGTGCCGCGTCCACGCCTAGCCATTGTGGGCCATCAACATACGATCCCCAACCGGTGTACCACACGACAGACGATCGACCAGCTACGCGGTCGGCTGAATGTTCACGCCAGTCTCTCATGCACCGATCGCTCATACCAACCGAGTCTCAGCGAAAGGAGCGACCGCGCTGATTGCTACCCGGCATAGCCCGGGATCGCTGGAGCCACTGGCCGCCCCGCACCACGCATTCGGCCCCCGGCGGAACGAATCCACCAGGGGCCGAAGCGGCTACGACTCCTACAAGTCCGCGATGGCGGCCAGTGGGGGTGTGCGGGCCGCGCGGACGCCGGGCCAGACGGCGGCCAGGACGCCGACGATGCCGGAGGCGATCAGGACGGTGACCAGCTGGGACCACGGGATGGTGATCTGGTCGATGCCCAGGTCGCGCAGGGTGCGCAGGAAGCCGACGCCCAGGGCGATGCCGAGGACGAGGCCGACGATGGCGCCGAAGATCGCGATCAGCATGGATTCCAGGTAGATCGTGCGGCGGACCTGGGCACGCTGGGTGCCGACGGCGCGGAGCATGCCGATTTCGCGGCGGCGCTCCACCACCGACAGGGCCAGGGTGTTGATGATGCCGAGCACCGCGATCACCACGGCCAGGGCGAGCAGGCCGTAGAGGATGGCCAGCAGGGTGTTGATCTGCTTGCCCTGGGCGCCCTTGAACTGCTCGTGGTCTTGCACCTGCACCACGACGAACGGCTCGGTGGCCTTCTCCAGATTCGTCCGCATGGCGGTGAGATCGCTGCCGGGCGCCGCCTTCACCAGTACGAAGATGTTGGTGCGCAGGCTCTGCGGCATCAGCTGTTCGTAGACGCCGGGGTCGACGACCATCGGGCCCAGCAGCGGCGAGTTGGCGTAGATACCGCCCACGGTGAGCTCGAGCTGCTTGTTGTCCAGGCTGGTGATGCCGACCTTGTCGCCGACCTTCCAGCCGCGCTCGGTGGCCTCGGTCTCGTCGACGAGCAGCCCGTTCGGGGCGATCGTGGTGGACCCGCTGAGCACGTCGATGTCCATCACCGGGTCGATCGGGCCGTCGGGGGAGGTGGCGCCGATCTGTTCCTTGCCGACCTTGAAGGCGACCACCCGGATCCCGGTGACATCGCTGATGCCGGGCACCTGGGTGCGCACCGCGTCGACCGCGCCGATCGGCGCACCGATCATCTGCGGACCGGCGAGCACGTATTCGGCCTTGACGCCCTTGTCGATCAGCACGCCGACGCTGGTCTTGGCCGAGGCGCCGAGAATGCCGATCGCCGAGACCAGCATCAGGCCCAGCGTCAGCGCGAACGCGGTGGCGGCGGTGCGGCGCGGGTTGCGCACGGCGTTGTTGCGGGCCATCTGGCCGATCGCGCCGAACGGGCGGGTGAGCACGCCGAGCACGAGCACCATCGGCCGCGACAGCGCGGGCGCGGCCAGCAGCACGGCCAGGATCAGGCCGAGCGCGCCGATGCCGACGGTCACCGCCGAGCCCTTGCCGGTGCCCTGGGCGCCGACGTAGACCAGCACCCCGCCGACGACCGCCATCACCGCGCCGACGACGGTGCGGATCCGCAACGAGTCACCGGCACTGGCGAATTCGGACCGCATCGCCTCCACCGGCGGCACCTTCGCGGCCCGCCGGGCCGGGGCGTAGGCACTGGCGACGGTGACGATCAGGCCGACCAGCAGCGCCACGATCGCGGTGCGCGGCAGCACCGTCAGCGACCCGGTGGGCAGACCCAGATCGAAGGCGTTGAGCAGCGCCGACAGGCCGAAGGCCAACCCGATGCCCGCGAGCAGGCCGAGCACGCTGCCGATCAGGCCGATCACGACGGCCTCGCTGACCACCGAGCGACCCACCTGCCTGCGGCTCGCGCCGATCGCCCGCAGCAGCGCCAGTTCGCGCAGCCGCTGGGCGACGATCATCGAGAAGGTGTTGTAGATGATGAACGTGCCGACGATCAGCGCGATCGCGCCGAAGGCGAGCAGGAAGTAGTTGATGAAGGTGAGCGCCTCGGAGATCTGCTTCTTCATGTCCTCGCGGACCTCGTCGGCATTCTGCACCTTGTAGTTGGGCAGCCCGGCGGCGAGCTGGTCGCGCAGGTCGTCGGCCGAGACACCCGGCGCCGCCGCGATATCGGCGTAGGCGACGTGCGAGCCGTCGGTGAACAGCTTGCGGCCCTGCGGCTCGGTGAACATCACCGCGACCACACCGCCGCCCTCGGTGCCGGGCATCTCGTAGATGCCGGTCAGGGTCACCTCGAACGGGTCGCCCTTGGACGGGATGAGCACCTTGGTCTTGTCGCCGACCTTCAGCCCCGCTTTCTCGGCGCCGCTGGTGTTGAGCGCGATCTCGCCCGACTGCGTGGGCGGAGCGCCGGCGACGAACGTGTTGGGCTCCTCGACCGACTGTTCCGGCGGCAGGTAGGACAGGCCGAAACTCGGTGCGCCACCGGTCTGTACGGCCTTCTTGCCGTCGGGTTCGAGCAGCACCACCGGGCCGTTGACGGCGGGCGCGACCCGGGCGACGCCCTCGGTCTTGGCCAGCGCGTCCACGATATTGGTCGGCAGGCCCAGCGACTGCTGGTCCTTGGGGCCGACGCGCACGTCGACACCCTGGGCCTGGCCCTCGAAGATGCCGTCGAAGGTGCGCTGCAGGGTGTCGGTGAAGACGAACGACCCCGAGATGAAGGCGGTGCCGAGCACCACCGACAGCAGGGTCAGGGCCAGGCGCACCTTGTGCGCGGCGAGATTGCGCAAGGCGACCTTGCGCATCGGGTTGCTGCTCACTTGGTCTCCAGCGCCTTCATCCGGTCGAGGATGGAATCCTGGGTCGGGTCGCGCAGTTCGTCGACGATGCGGCCGTCGGCGAGGAAGACCACGCGATCGGCGTAGGCGGCCGCGCGCGGATCGTGGGTGACGATGACGACGGTCTGGCCGAACTCGTCGACCGAGGCGCGCAGGATCGAGAGCACCTCACCGGAGGAGTGCGAGTCCAGGTTGCCGGTCGGCTCGTCACCGAAGATGATCTCCGGCTTGCCGACCAGGGCGCGGGCGCACGCGACGCGCTGCTGCTGGCCGCCGGACAGCTCGGAGGGCCGGTGATCGAGGCGGTCGCCGAGGCCGAGGCGCTTGACGACGGTGTCGAGCCATTCCTGGTCGACCTTGCGGCCCGCGATATCGAGCGGCAGGGTGATGTTCTCCAGCGCCGTCAGCGTGGGCACCAGGTTGAACGCCTGGAACACGAAACCGATGCGGTCCCGGCGCAGGGCGGTCATCTGTTTGTCCGACAGCCCGGTCAGCGCGGTGTCACCGATGCGGACCTCGCCCGCGCTGGCGCTGTCGAGCCCGGCCAGGCAGTGCATCAGCGTGGACTTGCCCGAGCCGGAGGGGCCCATGATCGCGGTGAACTCGCCCTTGGCGAAGTTCGCCGACACCCCATCGAGGGCCTTGACCTGGGTGTCTCCCGATCCGTACAGCTTGACCAGGTCTTGTGCGGCGGCCGCGATCTCGGTGTCGGCCGCCGCGTCGACGGCCTCGGTGCCCATGGCGTGCGAAGTCATGGTGTCCAGTCTGTCTGTCCGCCGGGAACCGCGCCATCCGGGATCCCCCCGATACCTACCGGATGACCCACTCGAACGCCGCGGCCGCCGAGCGCGCGCCTTCGGCGGCGCGGGAGCGATTGGGTTCGCCGAGGTCGGCGAGCAGTTCCTCGGTGAGGCCGACCAGGCTTGCCAGCGCGTCCGGGGTGAACCAGTCGGGGCGGGTGGCGAACAGGATGTCCTCGGAGGCGGTGTTGCCGCTCGCGCCGGGCGCGAACGGGCAGCCGCCCAGGCCGCCGAGCGCTCCGTCGACCATGGTGGCGCCCGCCGCGACGGCGGCGAGGGTGTTGGCCACGCCCATTCCCCAGGTGTCGTGGCCGTGGAAGACGATGCGGCGCGCCGGGGTGGTGTCGCGGACGGCCGCGACCAGCGCGCTCACCTGGCCGGGGTGCGCCTGGCCGAGGGTGTCGGCCAGGACGATGTCGGCGGCGCCCTCGGTGCGCGGGTCACGGGCGATGCCCAGCACCCGTTCGGGGTCGACCGGGCCGTCGAACGGGCAGGTGAAGCTGGTGGCCAGGCACAGCTGGATCGCACCGCCCGCCTCGCGCGCCAGCCGGATCGCGTCGGGCATCGCGGCCACCGACGCCTCGGTGTCGCGGCCGATATTGGCCTTGTTGTGGGCGTCCGACGCCGAGAAGCAGTACTGGAAATTGCGCGCGCCCGCCTCCGCCGCCTTCTCGATGTGGCGCGGGGTGGCCACCCAGACCCAGCATTTCGCCAGTTCGTCGGGGGTCAGCGCGGCGATCAGCTCGAGCGAGTTGGCCATCGGCGGCACCAGGTCCGGCCGGGCCATCGAGCCGATCTCCAGCGCGGGCACGCCCGCGGCCAGCAGCCGCCGGACGACGTCGATCTTCTGGTCGGTCGGCAACACCTTGCCGGTGAGCTGCAAGCCGTCACGCAGGGTGACATCACGCAGCAGCGGCGCGGTCATCGCCGCTGGTCCGGTTCCTGAACGGGCACGCACATCACCCCGCCGCACGGCTTGTCGCCGACACTGGCCGGGGTCGGATGCACGGTCGGGCGCACGTGGCCGGGACCGCGCTGTTCCCACTTGCTGCGCACCGGTGGGCGGCGTCTGCCGTGTACTCGCCTGCTCACGATGCCTCCAGCGCGTCGATCTCGTCTTGCGTCATCCCGAGCAGCTCGCCGAGCACCTGGGCGGTGTGTTCACCGAGGTCGGGGCCGACATTGCGAATCGGCAGCGACTGTCCCCCGATCACCGGGACGATGCCGGGGAACCCGACCTGTTTGGGTTGCGGCTCGCCCACGTCGACGGGGAACGACTGGATCATATTGCGTGCGCGGTACTGCTCGTCGGCCACGATGTCGGCGGCGGTGTAGATCGGGCCGCACGGGATGGCCGCGTCGTCGAGGATCTTCAGCGCCTCGTCACGGGTGTGCTCGATCGACCACTGCGCGATCGAGGCGTCGAGACGTTCCCGGTGGCGCCAGCGCCCGGCGTTGTCGGCCAGTTCGGGGTCGGCGGCCAGGTCGGGACGGCCGATGACCTGCATGTAGCGCTGGAAGATGGCGTCGCCGTTGCCGCCGATGATGATGCTGTAGCCGTCGCTGGTCGGATAGGCGTTGCTGGGCGCGATGCCTTCCATCCGGCCGCCGACCCGCTCCCGGTTGATGCCGTAGGCGAGGTGGTCGGGGACCAGCGATTCCATCACCGACAGGATCGACTCGTTGAGCGCGACGTCGATGATCCGCTCCCGCTGCGGCACCTCACCGCTGACCCGCTCGCGCTGGAACAGCGCCATCACGGTGCCGAACGCGGCGTAGATGCCCGCGATCGAATCGCCGATCGACACGCCGACCCGCACCGGCGGGCGGTCCGGGTCGCCGACGAGTTCGCGCAGGCCGCCCACGGCCTCGGCGACCGCGGCGAATCCCGGACGCGCGGCCATCGGGCCGGTCTGGCCGTAGGCGGAGATGCGGGTGATGACCAGCTTCGGGTTCACCTCCTCGAGCACCTCGGGGCCGAGGCCCCATTTCTCCAGCATGCCGGGCCGGAAGTTCTCCAACAGCACGTCACAGTGCCGCAGCAGATCGAGCACGATCGCCCGGCCCGCATCGGTGCGCAGGTCCAGCACGATCGACTTCTTGTTGCGGTTGACCGTGCGATACAGCATGGAGGTGTCGCCACCGTAGAGCCGCCAGTTGCGTAACTCGTCGCCCGTGCCCGGGCGTTCCACCTTGATCACCTCGGCGCCGAAGTCGCCCAGAATACGTCCGGCGGTGGGAGCGGCCACGTAGTTGCCGAGTTCCAGGACGCGCACTCCGTCCAACGGCCGAATAGACTTTTCCGCCACCCCGAGACTCTAGCGTGCCGCCCGGACCCGCACGGGCGGCAGCCGCTCCGACTCAGCTCGCGAGCCGGGTCACCTCCTCGACGACGGAGTAGTGCTCGGCGTTGCCCTCGATGACGGTGCTGGTCCGGCCGTCGACGCCGACCGGGATGTCACCGGCGAGGGTGATGCGGGTCAGGCGGCGGGGCTGGCTGTCGTAGTCGTCGATGGCGTAGTGCTGGGTGGCCCGGTTGTCCCAGATGGCGACGTCGCCGTCGGACCAGGTCCAGCGGGTGGTGTTCTCCAGGCGGGTGACGCGGTCCTGGAACAGGCGGAACAGCGCCTGCGACTCGCTGGTGGACAGGCCGACGAAGTTCTTCACGAAGTGGCCGAGCAGCAGCGCGCGCTCGCCGGTCTCCGGGTGCACGCGTACGACCGGGTGCTCGGTCTCGTAGTAGGTGGACTGGAACTCCGCGCGGTACTCCGCGCTCTTCGGACGCAGCGGCTCGACATTGCGGGCGGCGTAGTCGTAGACGTTGGTGTGCACGGCGCGCAGGTTCTCGGCGAGCAGCTTCAGCGGTTCGGGCAGCGAGTCGTAGGCGGCGACGGTGGAAGCCCAGGTGGTCGAGCCACCGTAGGTCGGTAGGTACTCCGCGCGCAGGATGGACGCCTTCGGGATGCGGTCGACGAAGGTGACATCGGTGTGCCAGGAGTTCGCGCGGCCGGTCTCGGAGTCGATGGCCAGGCTCTTGACGCCCTGCGAGGTCACCGTCGGGTGCGGGGTCGTCGGGCTGCCCAGCAGCTGCGCGAACTCGTGCTGGCCGTCCTCGGTGAGGTGCTGCTGGCCGCGGAAGAAGATGACCTTGTGCTCGTTGAGCGCGCGGCGGATGGTCGCGACGGTCGCCGCGTCCAGGTCACCCCCCAGACGGACGCCGTCCACCTGGGCGCCGATGTGGGCGCCGAGCTTGGTCACCGTCAGGGTGGCGGGGGTGGCGTGGTCGACCGTCATGGGAGATCACCTCTGTCTTGTGGAACGGTTGGTAGGCGTCAAGCACACCGCGAAATCCGTTCGACAGACAGGTTTTCCCTCCGGGTGATCGGAACCGTCAGCCCAGGTTCTCCCGCAGGTAGGCGAGGTCTTCGGCGACGCCCTCGGCCGGGGTCTCCAGGATGACCGGGGCGCCCGCCGTGCGGCAGACCTCGGCCAGCAGCTGCGGGTCGATGGTGCCGTCGGCGAAGTTGGCGTGGCGGTCGGCGCCGGAGTCGAACTCGTCCCGCGAGGAGTTGAGGTGGACCAGGTCGATGCGCCCGGTGATGGCCTTGATCCGCTCGACGACACCCACCAGTTCCTCGCCGCCCGCCCAGGCGTGGCAGGTGTCGAGGCAGAAGCCGGCGCCGTAGTCGCCGACCGCGTCCCACAGCCGCGCGATGGAGTCGAAGTGCCTGGCCATCGCGTGATTGCCGCCCGCGGTGTTCTCGATCAGGATCGGCACCGCGAAGCCGCCCTTGTCCTGCTGACGTTCGAACAGCTTGCGCCAGTTATCGATTCCGGTGTCGAGCTCGGCGTCGGAGCGCACATGCCCGCCGTGCACGACCAGGCCGAACGCGCCGAGGTCGGCGGCGGCCTTCGCCTGCTGGGCGACCGCGTTGCGCGAGGGCATCCGCAGCCGGTTGTTCAGGCTGGCCACATTGATCTGATAGGACGAGTGCACGACGACGTCGATCGGGCTGGCCAGGATCTCGGCGGCCTTGGGGTGCGGCTGCGGTTTGTCCCAGCTCTGCGGATCGACCACGAACAGCTGGATGACCTCGGCGCCGAGCTTCTCGCCGAAGCCGATCGGATCGCTCTCGTCGCGAACGTGTGCTCCAATGCGCATGACGCCACCCTAATCCGCGGCACCGACAGCATCGGCGGATGTTGCGAAGCGGGGGCGTCAGGAGATACATCGGTAGAATTTCGACGGGTGCTCTGCCCTGGAGGGGGTGACTTCGCGGTGTTGCGCAAAGGCGACGTGTTCGCCGGGTACACGATCCGGCGCGTGCTCGGCCACGGCGGCATGGGCGTGGTCTACCTGGCCCGGCACCCCCGGCTGCCCCGGCTCACCGCGCTCAAGCTGCTCAGCCGCGACCTGTCCGCCGACGACGAGATCCGCCACCGCTTCGAGCGCGAAGCCGACCTGGTGGCCCAGCTCGAGCACCCGAACATCGTCAACGTCTACGACCGCGGCAACGACGACGACCAGCTGTGGATCTCCATGCAGTTCGTGGCGGGGACCGACGTGGCGACCGCCGATGTCAACGTGCTGACGCCGGGCCGCGCCGTACAGATCGCCGCCGAGACCGCGACGGCGCTGGACTTCGCGCACGCGAGCGGTGTCCTGCACCGGGACGTGAAACCGGCCAACATCCTGCTCGCCAAGCCGCCGATCGGGCGCCCGGAACGGGTGGTGCTCACCGACTTCGGGATCGCGGCCGTGCGCGACAGCGAGACGACGCTGTCCTCGGCGGGCAGCATCACCGCCACCCTGGCCTACGCGGCGCCGGAACATCTCGCCGGGGCACCGCTGGATCACCGCGCCGACCAGTACTCGCTGGCCTGCACGCTGTTCTGGATGCTGACCGGAACCGTGCCGTTCCCGGGCCCCAACCCGGCGGCGGTGATCCAGGCGCACATGAGCAAGCCGGTGCCGCCGCTGCGCAGCCTGCGTCCCGACCTGCCGTCGACCCTGGACACCGTGCTGGCCAGAGCCACCGCGAAACAGCCGGGTGCGCGTTACGACAGCTGCGCGGAGTTCGCCCAGGCCGCCAGGGCCGCGCTGTACGCGGTCCCCGGCCCATGGCAGCACCAACAGCATCAGCAGACCGCGACCGGGGTGGTGCTGCGCGCTCGCGAACAGTATCCACAGCAGCCCTATTCACGACCGGCCACGCCGCCGCGGCCGTATCCGCACGCTTCGCCGACGACGCCGGCCCAGCCGCATCCCCAGGCGCCGCCACCGTCGCCGCCCGCCCCTCCGTATCCGCCCACACCGCACCCGGCGACCGGCGGCACCATCGTTCCCCCGCGGCGCGGCAACCAGCGGCCGGGCACCATCGATTTCCCCGGCGGCCGTAACCATCCCGGCTATATCGTGCCGCCCCGATCACGGCGACCACCGTGATCGGGGCATCCTGGTCGGTCGCTTCGCTGGCCACCGTCCGCGCGGTCACCGACTGCTAAGGTTTCGTTGAATTTTCCGTGGCGGGCCACCCGGCCGCGGCTTTCTTGCTGTACGCGCGTGCGCTGGTGGGTCCCGGCGCACGGCGGGAAGTGGAGCAGACATGCTGGCCAACGGAGATGTCTTCGCCGGCTACGTCATCGAACGGCAGCTCGGCCGTGGTGGCATGGGTTCGGTCTATCTGGCCAAGCACCCGCGCCTGCCGCGGATGACGGCGCTGAAGTTGCTCAACCGCGAGATGTTCTTCGATCAGGAGGTGCGGGCGCGATTCGAACGGGAGGCGGATCTGGTCTCGCGCCTGGATCATCCGAACATCGTCACCGTCTACGACCGCGGACTCGACGACGAACAGCTGTGGATCTCGATGCAGTTCATCGACGGCATCGACGCCGCCTCGGTGGACCCGCAGACGCTGCCGCCCGCCCGCGCGCTGCAGATCGTCAAGGAGACCGCCGACGCCCTGGACTACGCGCACGGCATGGGCGTGCTGCACCGGGACGTGAAACCGGCCAACATCCTGCTCGCCCGCTCCGGCGCGGGCCGCGGCGAACGGGTCTACCTCACCGACTTCGGCATCGCCCGGCTGCGTGATGACACCGGTCATCTCACCCAGACCGGCACCTTCACCGCGACCCTGGCCTACGCCTCCCCCGAGCAGCTGACCGGCGCCTCACTGGATCACCGCTCCGACCAGTACTCGCTGGCCTGCACGCTGTTCTGGCTGTTCACCGGGTCGGGGCCGTTCGCGGCCACCAATCCGGCCGCCGTCATCCAGGGCCACCTCCAGCAACCGCCGCCGCCGCTGAGCAGTGTGCGGCCGGGGCTGTCCTACGCGCTCGACGGTGTGCTGGCCAAGGCCATGGCCAAGCGCCCCGACGACCGTTTCGACTCCTGTTCGGATTTCGCGAACGCCGCGATCACCGCGCTCAACAACCCGAGCGCGCCCGCGCTGCCGATCGTCGGCCAGCGTCCGACCACGGGCGGCGCGATCCCGGTGACCGGTGGTCCGCGCCCGACGACCGGCGGCGCGATCCCGCAGACCGGGTCGCCGTATCCGCTTGCCGGGCAGGGCCCGATGACCGGGGGCCCGATGGGCACCGCCACCCAGGGCCCGATGACCGGCGGTCCGATGACCGTCGGCCCGATGACGGCCGGCCCGATGGCCAACCAGTCGCCCTCACCGCTGACCGGTGGCGCCGCGACGCAGCACCCCTATACCCAGCAGTCCCGGCCGCAGTACCCGACGCCGCCCGGACCGCCGCGGCCGCCGACGAACAACTTCACCCAGTACCCGCAGGGCCCGCGACCGCCGTCGAAGTCGAATACCGGACTGATCGTCGGCATCGTCGTCGCCGTGGTCGTGGTGCTCGCGCTGCTGATCGGCATCGGCATCGCGGTCGGCGGCGACGATTCCGGCGGCGGCGGCTCCACGACGACCAGCGCGGCGGTGGGCAAGCACGTCACCCCGAACGCCGACGCCATCAGCGCCGAGTTCGGCCGGATGGTGCCCGCGAATGTCGACGGCGACACCGGCTACAACGGCGCCTCCTGCTGGGAGACCGACTCCAGCTACACGCCCTCGCCCAACGACGGCGACCCCGACTTCGGTTCCTGGGCCTGGCAGTGGCGCTGCTACGACGGCGGCGGCAGCGGGGGCGACGATCCGTTCTACCGGATCTACGTCTACAACTCGGCCGCCGACGTGCAGGCGGTGATCGACGGCCTGCCGACCAACACCAAGTCGGTGGACACCAACGGCGGCAAGCAGTACACCAACTACAAGTACACCGACAACGGGAACAAGATCATCACCCAGTTCACCGGTGACCCCGATCGCGCGCAGTTCCTGATGTTCACCGACGGCTACGGCAAGGCCGACGAGGTACTGCGCTGGTGGCGTTCGGCCCCGCTCAACTGATGTCGATGCTCGACGAGAACGACGTCTTCGCCGGATACACCATCGAGCGGCTGCTCGGCCGCGGCGGCATGGGCTCGGTGTATCTGGCGCGGCATCCGCGCTTGCCCCGGCGCACCGCGATGAAGCTGCTGAACCGGGAACTGTTCGACGACACCGAGATCCGGGCCAGGTTCGAGCGCGAAGCCGATCTGGTCGCGCAGCTCGAGCATCCCAATATCGTCACCGTCTACGACCGCGGCGTCGAGAACACCCAGCTGTGGATCTCGATGCGCTACATCGACGGCGCCGACGCGGCCTCGCTGCCCGCCCCGGTCGCACCGGCACGGGCGGTGCGCATCGTCGCCGAAACCGCCGCGGCGCTGGACTTCGCGCACAGCCGCAGCGTGCTGCACCGCGACGTGAAGCCGGCCAACATCCTGATCGAACCGGTCGACGGCGCGGAACGCGTCTACCTCACCGACTTCGGCATCGCGCGCCTGCACGACGACAACGCCGCCAAGCTCACCCAGACCGGAACCTTTACCGCCACGCTCGCTTTCGCCTCGCCCGAACAGCTCTCCGGCATCGCGCTGGACGGTCGCGCCGACCAGTACTCGCTGGCCTGCACCCTGTTCCGGCTGCTCACCGGCACCACGCCGTTCGAGGCGAGCAACCCGGTCACGGTGATCCAGGGCCACCTGCAACAGCCGCCGCCCCGCGCCAGCGCGCTGCGCGCCGAGCTGCCCGCGGCCTTGGACGCGGTGATCGCCCGCGGCATGGCCAAACGGCCCGACGAGCGCTTCGCCACCTGCGCCGAATTCGCCGCCGCCGCCGGACAGGCGCTGGCCGATCCCGGTGCGGGACAACCGTTCCCGACCTCGGCGCAGACCAGGACGTACCCACCGAACTCACCGTTCACCCCGGCTCCTGGATTCCCGATCGCCGGAAACGGGGTATCCGGGCCGAATTCCCTTCCCGGAGCGGGTAACCCGTCCTGGTCGGGCGCGCAGTCCGCGCCGGGCCTGCGGCAGCCGTCGTGGCCGAGCGGTCACCAGGCATCGTCGCCCGGCATCCAGCAACCGTCCTGGCCGGGGGCACAGCAGCTTTCGTCACCCGGCATCCCACAGCCCTCCTGGCCTGGCGCGCAACAGTCTTCGTCGCCGGGGAGCCCCCAGCCGTCGTGGCCCGGCGCGCAACAACCGTCGTGGGCGGGCGGGCAGCCATCGCCCGCATCGGGGATGCCGCGGTCGTGGCAGGGCGGCTCCGCGAACGGGGCGGCCGAGCGTCCGCGCGACGGTGCGCCGCGTGCCGAGGGCGCTCGATCGAAGATCGCCGACGACTACCTCGGCCGCAAGCGGGAGTCGCGCTGGCAGGCGTCGCCGGTGGGCTGGGCCGCGCTGATCATCCTGCTCGGGCTGGTGATCTGGATGATCGTGAACGTGCTGAGCGGTCCGGACGACACCACGTCGAGCGCGCCGCCGGTCGAGACCACCGAAACCCCGGCGCCCACCACCACCTCCGCCGCCCAGCGCCCGTCGAGCACCACGCCGACCACCAGCGACCGCAAGGTCATCGGCGCGAACGCCGCCCAGCTCAGTGAGCAGTTCCCGCGCATGCTCCCGCAGACGAGCGCGAGCACTCTGGTGCACGCGGGCTCCGGGCTGGGCAACGCCGGCTGCTTCGCCTACGACCGCGCCTCCGCCAGCCGCGACGACGACGATGCCGACATGGGCGACTGGCTGGTCATGTGGCACTGCTTCGGCGGCGGCAACAAGGCGTCCTACGAGTTCTTCCTCTATCCCTCCGCCGAGGAGGCGAAGCAGGCGGTCGCGGCGCTGCCTGCCAACGACGCCCGCGCCGCGACGCACACCGGGCACAGCTACACCAACTTCGTCCTGCACGGCAGCCAGCCGAGGTCCCCGCGCATGGTCACCCGCTTCGATGCCGACCCGGCCCGCGCCGCGATGCTCATGTACAGCCGCGGGTTCATCGCCGACGAGGCGCAGATGCTCGCGTGGTGGCAGGCCGCGCCGCTGACCTGAGCGGCGGGCCCTAGCTCGCGGCGGTCAGCGTGTAGTGGACGAAGTCGCGGACCGGTTGGTAACCGATCTCCTGGTAGATCTTGTTCGACGTGGGGTTGGCCAGATCGGTGAACAAACAGGCATCGGTCCCCTCCGCCCGGATGACGCCGGAGACGGCCGCGGTGAGCGCGCTGGCGAAGCCGTTGCCACGCCGTTGCGGTGGCGTGTAGACGGGCCCGACTCTGGCCCAGCCGAGGATCTCGGTCTGCCGGGCGACGAACGCCACCGGTTCGCCGTCGCGTTCCCACAACCACCACAGACCGGACTCGATCCGGTTCCGCATGCCCGCCTCGTCCAGGCGCGGCGGGTCACCGATTTCGGCGTAGAAGGCCTCCACGAAGGCCCTGCACACGGGCAGATCGGCCGCCGTGGCCAGACGTGGCTTGCCGGGAGCGTCGGGCACGGACAAGATTCCGAGCCGGAACAGCCGCGCCGAGTACAGCGCGGCGAAGGAGCCACCGGCGACAGTCGTCCAGTGCCGGGCGAAGGCCTGCGCCGCGGCCGCGACACCTTCGACGCTGATCAACGCGGGTTCGTCGGCGAGGAAGGCCTCGGCCACCGCCGAGATACTGTGCGCGGGCAGTTCACCGAGGTACACCCGCCCGCCGAAGGCACTCGTGGCGACACCGACGACACGGGACGCGTCATCGCGCACCATCAGGAATCGCGTCGCCGCGCCACCGGCGCGGCCGCCGAGCTGGTTGGCGGCAGCGGTGGCGATCACCGTATGCCGCAAGGGGTCTAGACGGAGAAATTCCTCCGCGTCGGCCAGGAAGTGGGCGGTGTCGCCGGTGATGTCGATACGCACGCCATCGACGGTAGGTCGCCGATCGGCGGATCGCAGCTGGATTTTTCGGCTACTCAGTCCTTTTCGCGCGCGTCACGATCCGTGCGCAGCTTCAGCAGGATGAGGCCCGCGGTGCAGGCCAGGATCAGGCCCGCGACGGTGATCTCCACATGCAGGCCGGCGATGCCGAGCCCGGCGCCGACGAGTCCGCCGACGAAGAACAACCAGCCCATGACCCGTGCGACGACCGCGAGAGCGCGGTTGCCCGGCGGGTTCGACAGTGCGTGCTGAACATTTGCCACGGCGGCCGAATCACTGTTCGCCGCTGCGGTTTCCAGCCGGGGTGTCGAGTAAGCTCCCATCAGATTCTCCTCGATGACGCCGATCAGATTCTTGCTTCGCGCAGACATCGCGCGTCGGGGTTCGTTCCGGGCGTCTCATGCGTAACTTTGCTCACACACGCTACGACTCGGCGACGCCGATCGCGCGCGACACGTCCCCGCGACACGCTGACGAAATCAATCCGATATCTGAATCAATAATGTTTAAGATAGGCTCTTTGCCCCGACCTGCACTACTGTGAGGCGACTCGAAGCCGACGAGGAGTGCACGCGATGGATGACAGCAGGACCAAGCTCGTAGGTCCGGCAATCGCTGTTGGCGCGGTATCGCTCGGACTGATCATCATCGGTGCCTGCGGTGTCGGACAGCAGGATGTCTACGTTCCGCCGCCGCCGCTGAACGCCGATCTGGCCGCCGCGCCCGCCCGGATCGCCGACGAGACCACCACGACGACCACCCGGGTGTCGATCCCGCCCTCCCCCACCTGGCGGATCGCCCCGTATATGTCGCCGCGCAAGCCGTTCAGCCTCAGCTCCACCGAGACCTCGCCGTCGGAGCCGCCCGCCGAGGGCGAGACCACCGAGTCCAGGCCGTCGGAGCCGACCACCGAATCGCGGCCGCCCACGACCACGTCCGACGACCACACGACCACGCCGAGCACCACCACCCGGCCGATCCCGACCCTCACCACCCCGCCGCGGATCCGGCCGACAGTCGACGACGAAGAAGCCGCCGAGCCGGACTATCCGACGACGCATTCCCACGACAACACCACCACCGTCGCGCCCGTCGCCCCCGCCGACACCGGCGCCACCCCGACACCGGTGGTCACCACCGAAGCGCCGACCACCACGGCCACCCCGACGACGACCGACGACGAGCGCTGACACAGCGACGGTGCGCACCCGACCGGGGCACGCACCGTCGCGGTCGACGCGCTACAGCTCCGGCAGGTCGTAGCCGCCGACCCGGTCGGCCAGAATCCGCCGATGTTCCAGCGCCCCACCGAGCGTCTGCCCGATCGCGGTGAGCCGGGCGACGTAGTGGCTCACCGGATACTCCGCCGTGACGCCGATGCCGCCGTGCATCTGGATCGCCTCCTGCCCGATATGTTCGGCCGACTTGCCGACCTGCAACCGCGCCCGTGAGGCCACCACCGGATCGTTGCCGCCATCGGCCAGCGCCGCCGTCGCGAACAGGCTCATGCTGCGGGCCAGCTCGAGGGAGACGTAGCAGTCGGCGGCGCGCTGGGTCAGCGTCTGGAACTTCGACAGCGTGACGCCGAACTGCTTGCGGGTCTTGAGGTACTCGGTGGTCAGGGTCAGCGCGATCTCCATCGCCCCGACCGATTCCGCGCACAGCGCCGCCTGCGCGTACCCCTGCACCAGCGCGATCTGCTCGGCCGCGTCGACGGTGTCGCCCAACAGCTCACCGGCGGCGCCGTCGAAATCGAACTGCGCGCCGCGCCTGCCGTCGAAGGTGCGGTAGGCGCGCTTGGTCACCCCGGTCCCGGCCGGGTCCACCAGGAACAGGCCGGTGCCGCCGCCGGGCAGCACCGCGCTGACGATCAGCTCGTCGGCGACATCGCCACGCAGCACCGGGTTCTTGACGCCGGTCAGGGTGTAGCCGTCGCCCTGCGCGGCGGCGGCCGTGGTGATCTCGGTCGAGGGCCAGCGCTGACCGGGCTCGGCGTGGGCGAAGGCCAGCAGCTTCTCCCCCGCGGCGAGCGCGGGCAGCAGCCGACCACGCTGCTCGGCGCTGCCGGTCAGCTTCAGCAGCTCCGCCGGGATCACCACCGCGTCGAGCACCGGTTCCGGGGCGAGCGCGCGACCGAGCTCCTCCTGCACCAGCATCACCTCGACCGGGCTCGCGCCGACGCCGCCGTCGTCCTCGTCGATGGTCAGGCCGAGCACGCCCAGATCGGCGAGCTGCTTCCACACCGTGCGGTTCCAGCCGGGGTCGGTCTCGCCCGCCTTGGCCAGCGCCTCGCCGTCGTAGAACCGGTGCAGCAGTTCGCGCACGGTGTCGCGCAGCATCGTCTGTTCTTCGGTGAGTTCGAGATCCATGTCAGCGCCTCACAATCCGAGGATCGTGGAGGACACGATCGAGCGCTGGACCTCGCTCGAGCCTCCGTAGATGGTGACCTTGCGGTAGTTCAGATAGCCGGGGCCGGTGTGCTGGGCCCAGGCGGGCGAGGCGATGCCCTCGGCGTCGACCGGAAGCGCGTCGGCGCCGGCGATGTCGAGCAGCAGTTCGGTGGCCGCCTGCTGGAGCTCCGAACCGCGCAGCTTCAGCACCGAGGAGGCCGGATTCGGTTTGCCGTCGGCGGAATTGGAGACCACCCGCAGCTGGGTGAGTTCCAGGGCGAGCAGCTCGTTCTCCAGCTCGGCCACCCTGGCCGCGAACACCGGGTCCTCGAGCAGCGTGCCGTGGCCGGTCCTGGTCTGGCGCGCATAGTCTTTCGCGAGCCCGATCTTGACCTTGGTCTTGCCGACACCGGTGATGCTGGTGCGCTCGTTGCCGAGCAGGAACTTGGCGTAGGTCCAGCCCTGGTTCTCCTCGCCGACCAGCTGATCGGCGGGCACCCGGACGTTTTCGAAGAAGACCTCGTTCACCTCGTAGCTGCCGTCGATCAGCTTGATCGGGCGCATGGTGACACCGGGCGATTTCACGTCGAAGAGCAGGAAGGAGATACCCGCCTGCTTCTTGGGCGCGTTCGGGTCGGTGCGCACCAGGCAGAAGATCCAGTCGGCGTACTGGCCGAGCGTGGTCCAGATCTTCTGGCCGTTGACGATGTAGGAATCGCCGTCGCGGACCGCGGTGGTGCGCAGCGAAGCCAGGTCGGACCCGGCGTCGGGCTCGGAGAAGCCCTGGCACCACCAGATGTCGAGCGCCGCGGTCGGCGGCAGGAAGCGCTGCTTGAGCTCCTCGGACCCGAACTGGGCGATCACCGGGCCGACCATCGAGGCGTTGAAGGTCAGTGGCTCGGGGACCGAGGCCAACTGCATCTCGTCGAGCCACAGATGGCGCTGCATCGGCGTCCAGTCCTTGCCGCCCCAGGCCACCGGCCAGTTCGGCACGGCCAGGCCGTGGTCGTTGAGGATCTTGTTCGCGGTGACGATGTCGTCGCGGGACAGCTCGTGGCCGTACTTGACGCGGTCACGGATCTCGACCGGAATCTCGGTCTTGTAGAAATGCCGGAGCTCGTCGCGGAAGGCGACCTCATCAGAGGAAAGGGCTAACTTCATCCGGGTCTCCCAGCGTGGTTGGTAGCCGTCGAGAAAAACCTACCCCCGAGTAAACGCCAGTGTCGACTACATCACACCCGCCCGTGTTCAGCGCCCGTGGCGCCGCACCCGCCGGTGGCTCGGCGACCCCACCGTCGACCTGGTACGTTGCCAGACGAGCCGGGGAACCGGCCTCGAACATCCACGAGGAGTCACGGGTGAACGGCAGATCCATCGCAGGCAGGGCAGCGGCGGTCACCGCGGCGAGCATCGGCGCGCTGGCACTGCTGGCCACGACCGCCGGCGCGACCCCCACCCCGCTCGACGAGGGCATCACCCACCTGTCCGAGATCGCGGGCGAGGACACCGCCGCGCAGGCGGGCGTCCGCGCGCTCGACAGCTTCACCGAGATCGTCGGCAGCGACCGGCTGCGCGACATCTCCGCGCAGTTCATCCCCTTCAGCTACGCGGCGCCGACCTTCGGCTGCGGCAGCAACGGCCCGATCACCACGATCATCGCCGCCGCCACCTTCGAGGGCCCCGGCCCACGCACCGAGACCAGCATGGCCCCCGGCGACATCCGGTTCAGCGCCAGCCCGCGGCACACCGGCTTCGCGCTGGCGTCCGGCCTGAGCGTGGCCTGGGTGAATGTGAACACCGGCCAGAGCGGCATCGTCCCGCTCGACGACCAGACCGAGTTCCAGCTGCCGTCGCTGGCCAAGACCGTGCACAGTGGCGCGGGCACCGTGATCGCGTCGATGTGGGGCACCATCGACTACCCGGGCGCGCGCTGCGTGATGACGCCGACCGTCGGCACGTTCGTCGTCCCGGATCTGCCGGTCCAGGCCACCGAGGCGCCCGCGGCGCCGCCCGCGCCCGAACCGCAGGCCACCAGCCCCGGTTCGGGTGAGTCGTCCTCGGGTGCGCCGAGGTCGCAGGCGCCCGCCCCGGAGACCCCCGCTCCCGCCCCGGCTCCCGCACCCGCCGAAGCACCGCGGACCACGCCGGCGCCCGCGCCGCAGAACCCGCCGTCCGCGCTCACCGTCGGCGGCTGATTTCCCCACAACGACCCCGACTCGTCGTGGCGGTGGATTCCGCGCGGCGACACGTGGGGAGCCTTGGGCGTCAACAGGTATGGTGCCGCCGGTTCGGTTCAGCCCAGCGGACGGATGCGGAGCACGGTCCCTTCCTCGGAGCCGGCCAGCAGTGCCGTGGGATCGGCGGGGTCGGCGACGACCGCGGTCAGCGGCTGGGTCGCGAGAACGGTGCAGGTGGCGCCCGTCCTGGGATCGACGCGGACGAGGTGTCCGGCCAGCGTGGTGACGTAGAGCGCGCCGTCGCGGACGACCAGGTCGTCGACGAAATCGGGCAGGGTGCCGAAGGACGTCAGGTCGGCGACCGTGACGCTGTCGGCGGGATTGGAGCGCGACAGCCGCAGGACCCGGCCGACCGGCGCGCCGCCGGTGGCGACGAAGTTGGCGGTGACATAGACCGAATCACCGGCCACGACAACACCGTTGGGCCCGTCGACCTTCACCGCGGCCCACCACTCCATGTCCTCGCTGCCGTCGCGGCGCAGCCGGTGCACGCCGTTGCCCGCGGTGACATAGAGGTTGCCGTCGGCGTCGAAGGCGGCGCCGTTGGGCTGGGTGAAGCCGGTGGCGAACGGGGTCGGCACCGGAGTCGCGGCCTCGGGGTCGAAACGGACGATCCCGCCCGCACCCGACAGCGGCGAGTTCCCGGTGACCACGTAGAGCAACCCGTCGGGGCCGAGGCGGACAGCGCCGGGCGATGGCACCGCGACGGTGGCGGTCAGTCTGCCCTCGCGGTCGTAACGCTGCACCTCACCGCGCATGACCCGGGCGACCCACAGGTTCCCCGCGCCGTCGAGGCCGAAGTTCTCCGACCAGTCCAGCAGCGGCACGCTCGAGCGGATCGCGACGTCCTGGCCCGCCCGGCCGCACTCGGCCACCGGCGCCGCGCCCGCGGTGCCCGTGCCGAGCGAGGCGGTGGTCACGACGGCCGCGCCGACGACAACGTGGGCGACGCAACGGCGGAACGACATGGCAGACCTCGACTCTGTTGACCCAGCTCGACGCGCGAAAGTCTAACGGCTACCAACCGGTAGTGGGGTGTCCACACTGCGCAACCGATCGCGCCGGTACCACGCATCGTGCACAACGCCGGTCCGCGCGCACGGCTCCTGTAGCGCACGACAATTCGTCCGGCCGTCATAATCGGTCGGTGCCCTACTTCGACAGCGCCCGTGGCCGGCTGCACTACCGGCGGTGGCCGGTGCGGCGTGTCGCCGCGACGCTGGTGCTGTTGCCCGGCACCGGCCAGCACAGCGGGCACTATCACCGCTTCGCCGATCTGCTGCGCCCCGGCGGAATCGAGCTGTGGACGCTGGACACCGCGGGCCAGGGCCTGAGCGAGGGCGATCCGGCCGCGCCCGGCACCGTCGCCGAACTCGCCGCCGATGCCGCCGGGCTGCTCGCCGAGGTCGCCGCGGCGGGCGTCGCGGCGCCGGTGCT